>JAUWBK010000005.1 GCA_030605045.1 Dehalococcoidia bacterium | reverse complement strand
GAAAGTGCCCTTAAGTTTGTGGAACCTTACCATAGCAAGAGCTACAATCTGTTCATCTGGGATAGGGACGCTCCTGACGCTAAATGGAGTAAGGTTCCTGACCAAATCCATATTACCGGCGGAATGTACGATTTACGCGGCAACACCACCTTGGATTGGCATGTTCACCGTAATTCTGAGTATATCGTTGATTTGATAGACGGGAAACTTACCCTGTGCACAAAGGAGAACGGTCAGCATATACCCATCGCCTCAATACTTGACCCCTACCCCCGTCCCAAATACAAGGATAAGCATTTTGAGGACGGGACTTCTTATGGTGAAGTCGTAGATGTTATCCCTGGTAAGCCTTTTACCCGCTTTGTGGCACTGAGGATGTGCCAATTCTGGGGTTACGAAGAGGAATGCAAGTTTTGTGATATAAATCGTGCCGCCAAAGAACAACAAAGGGTGGGATTGCGCTCAAAGCGGGGCTGGTTTGAGAAACCTGAGCAGGTAAAGGAAGCGTTTAGGGAAGCCTATTTTGGAGAGGAGTGGCCACCAGGAAGGCTACCGAACGGTATCCTGTTTACAGGAGGAACAATTTTAACCAAGGTGGATGGCTTGAACGAGGAAGATTTTTATCTGCGGTATGCCGAAGCCATACACGAAGCTATAGGCTACCGATGGCCTCTCTGCTTGCAAACAGGACCCAAAACACGCGAGGTAGCCAAAAGGTACCGGGATGCCGGAATCGATTCTCACGAGACCAACCTTGAGGTATGGGACGAGCGGCTATTCAATATTCTCTGCCCGGGGAAGGCAAAGCGTGTTGGTTGGAAGAAGTGGATAGATATGATGTGTGATGAGGTTGACATATTCGGTCAAGGGAATGTCAGTCCCTGCTTTGTTTGGGGGGTTGAGATGTGCCAGCCCTATGGATTCAAGACTATCGACGAGGCGGTGAAATCTACCCTTGGAGGATGGGATTACCTGATGGCTCATGGCGTTATTCCCCGACCCAAAGAATGGATGGTTGAGCCTGGTTCTGCCCTGGCTGATAATAAGCCAGCACCACTTGAATTTTATGTGCGAACCCTCTATGGCTGGCATGAATTATGGGTAAAGCATGCTCTACCACCAGTGCGACGTTATCCCATCATGGGACCAGGTAGGGAACAAGCCGACCGTGGTTGGGCAAGTGTGGGATATTAAGAAATAGCAGCTCCGGCAGCGGCACCCTCCTGACGGCACCCCTCTTGTTTCCCCTGATGAAGCATATCGGGGTTCACCCTCTACACTACACCGCTATTAAGGGTGTTAACCCGGGGCTAGGCAACGTGACACCACCCTGTGCCCCCATCCTCTACTTGGCAGGACGGATAGGCAATTGCCGCTTTGACGAAATGATAAAACCGCCAGGCATTACATATACTCGAAAGAAGCGAAGGGGCTGAGAAGATGGCAATCAGCCCCTTATTCATTAGTTTTACTTTCGTCAGGAAGACGAATAGCTGGCGGTTGCAGCTTTGTAATGACGAGTTGGTTAATGAATTTAACGATATAAGCACTATAAAGAATAGCGGTGAGGAAAGATGATAAAAGCAGTGGTATTAAATCCTAGAGATAATATTGGTGTCGCATTAGTGGACCTTAAATCAGGGACAAAAGTAAAGATATATGGTCGAGAAGTCTGGGTTAAATTGGCTGAGCCTATTCCCTATCAACATAAATTCAGTGTTACACCAATAGATTCTGGTAAGGAGATAATAAAAGACGGCGTGGTTATCGGGAAAGCCACTCAAGATATTGAGCAAGGCCATCATGTCCACACACATAATATGACCGGCCTTCGTTTGAAAGTAAATAGGTAGAAGGAGCGTAAATGGAGTTTTTAGGCTATTCCAGAAAAGATGGCCTGGCAGGGACACGTAATTACATAGGCGTCATATCAAACGGAGTCTGCACATCGGATGCGGCCAACTGGATTGCAAAAGAGGTGGAAGGTTGTGTTCCTTTTACACATAGGGAAAACTGTTCTCTAGTTTCCCCCGATAAAGAAGTGGTAACTCGCACACTTATTAACCTTGGTAAAAATCCCAACTTGGCTGGTGTGCTTATTGTGAGTGCAGGTTGTGCAAACCCAGGTATTGATCCAAATATCATTGCAAATGGAATTGCTGAATCGGGCAAACCAGTTGATGTATGCATGCTCCATCAGCCAGGCGGTGTGCGTTCTGCTATATCCAGAGGTATGAACACTGCACAAAAAATGGCCAGTGATGCCTTTCGAATAAAGAGAGAACCTGTGTCTATATCACAGTTACGACATGGGGTTGAGTGTGGTGGCTCAACACCTATCTCAGGCTTAGTAACTAACGCTGCTCAGGGTACCGCACTTGATTTTGTTATTGATAATGGGGGTAGCGGCGGCTTTAGTGAAACACCGGAGGTTATCGGAGCAGAACATGTTATTGCAGCAAGGGCGGTTAATGACGAAGTAAAACGGGAAATGCTGAAGGTAGTCCATGACTATGAGGAAAGGCTTATGGCAAGTGGCTACGACTTCTTTGGTTCAAATCCTGATCCTCAAAATATTACGGAAGGATTAAGTTCCCTTGAGGAAAAGTCAGTAGGCGACATTCGTAAGGGTGGGACAAAACCCTTAAGGGAGGTTGTAGGATATGGAGAAGTTCCCAAAAGTAATGGCCTGTTTTTCATTGACACCCCAGGCCATGACCTGCCATCATTAACTGGACTCGCAGCAGCTGGATGTAATGTCATTACATATTCAACTGAGTGTGCAGTCCCATATGGATTCCCCTTTGTGCCTGTCATTAAAATAACGGCCAAGAAGGATCACTTCGAAAAATACTTTGATATTCTGGATTATTTAGTAGATATTGAAAAAACCATTACTGATGTTAGAAGCGTTGGAAAAGAACTGTTTGACTTAATACTGGAGGTTGCTTCAGGCAGGAAGACGCAGAATGAACTTATTGGTTATGTTGGTGCCTGTGACCTGTGGACTATAGTTCCAATGACATAGATTAGTCATAAGTATAGTTAATCTAAAGTAAGGAGAACAGAAATGGTCAATAAAAGAACACAGGAGCTTCTAGAGGCAGACGCTGAGCACGTGGTGCATGGTATGTACACTATTGGTCAGAACAAGGGCATAGTAATAGAGAAAACTCACGGGATATACCTAGTGGACACCGAGGGCAAGGAGTATATTGACCTTTCGTCGCAGCTGATATGCGTCAATTTAGGCCACCGGCGACAGGAAATCATTGACGCTATAACAAAAGCAATGAATGACATCGATTTCGTTACCACTTTCTTCGGTATCAGTAACCCGTACATCATTGAGGTGAGCGAAAAGTTGTCAAGGCTGACACCAGGAGATCTGAATCACTTCCACTGGACATCCGGCGGCGCGGAGGCTACCGATTCATCTATAAAGTTGGCTCGAATGTATTGGGGCAGAAAAGGGATGGCCGGGAAGTACAAGATTCTCAGCCTGTATACGTCTTACCATGGTTCGGCGGGTGTTTCCACTAATGCCACTGGCCTGGGACGTGGTTTGATGCAAAACCCCTTTGGTCCAGTATCCCCTGGTTTTATTCATGTACCTCCACCTTATAGCTACCGCTGCATGTTTGGTGATGTTTCCGATTGTGGCCAAACCAGCCTCTATTATCTGGAGGAAGTTATCAAGGCCGAGGGACCGGAAAGCATTGCTGCTTTCATCGCTGAACCTATACTAGGCGCAGGAGGCATGATTGAACCTCCCCCCGGGTGGTGGACAGGCATTTCTGATATATGTAAGAGATATGACATACTGCTCATCGTTGACGAGGTCATGACTGGTTTTGCCAGGACCGGGAAGATGTTTGCCTCAGAGCACTGGAATATAAAGGGGGACATGATGACCATGGCAAAGGGGCTTGTTAATGCAGCTCTACCTTTTGCTGTTGTGGCCCTTTGTGATGAGGTATATGATGTCTTAAAGGGGGCTACGCTAATGCATGGCTTCACCTATAGTGGACATCCAATTGCCGCTGCTGCCTCATCAGCTACTTTGGACATTTATTTAAGAGATAAGGTCGTCGAGAACGCCGCTAGAGTAGGAGACCATATCAAGCAGCGCCTCAAGACAGAATTCTTGCCCTTACCCTGTGTTGGTTGTATTGATGGCCGAGGTGTGTTTCAAGCCGTAGAATTGGTGAACGACAAGGAGAGTAAGGCTCCACTTGAGCAAGCAGTGAAGGAAGCCTTTTGGGAGAAGCTATTCGACGCCGGTATCTTTACTCGCGTCGCGGGATGGTTAGGTAATAGACTGTTTATTTGTCCACCCTGTACCATAACTATTGAGGAGGTAGACAAAGCTCTTGATATCATAAAACCGCTAGTAGCAGGGCTTGAACCCAAATAGTGGTTGATTATTCGACCAGGGCAGGCCTAATTCGTAAAAAGACAAGTGACATTTCTATAAGGTGAGGCGATCTGATGAAAATTGTGTGTCCTGATGGGACAGCTGAGATACGAGAGCTTCTGACACCTGAGTCAGAAACAAAGCTGGAGACGTTGGGGTCGTTCGTTTGGTTCAATGACCGCGCTGAAACATCAGAAGGCTATTTGCAACGAGTTAAGGATACTGACGGAGTCATTTTAAATTGGGACATGCCTGTCGAAGTGCTCAAGTCCTGTCAGAAGCTACAGATCATTTCCTTCTTAGGAGCAGACCCTCGAAAATTTGTGGACTTATCCGTAGCCAGCAGGATGGGTATTGCAGTAACCAATACTCCTCACTACGCGGATCAGGAGGTCGCCACGCACGCAATGGCTCTCATACTCTGCTGCGCCAAGCGTATCGTACATTTTAATAGCCAATTGCACCAGGGAGGCTATGAGAAGGGAGACTTCACCTCCGAGCTTTGGGACAAGACATTAGGTGTTGTCGGATTGGGAGGTATAGGAGCGGAAGTTGCACGCCTGGCGCAGGCATTTGGTATGCGTGTCCTGTGCTGGACTTTGCACGCCAGCCCGGAACGGGCGCGCAAGCATGGCGTGGAGTTCGTTACGCTAGAGGAGCTTTTTCAACAATCGGATATAGTCACCTTGCACGTGACACATATACCGGAAACGGAGAAGATGATTACAAGAAACCTGCTAAAATCTATGAAGCGCGGTGCTATCTTCGTTAATACGGCCCGTGCCGAACTGGTTGATAACTTGGCTCTGGCTGAGTTGCTTAGGGACGGGAAACTAGCGGCAGCAGGCCTGGATGTTCATGATGAAGAGCCAATCAGGCATGACAATCCTTTCCTGAGCATAGACAATGCCGTACTGACTCCTCATGTCGCTGCAAACACTGCCAGAGCCCAAAACAACATCTTGAAAATTGCTGTGGACAATCTAGTGGCCTTCTTTTCTGGTCATCCACAGAATATAGTAAATAAGGTATAGTCTATATTAGACTAAGGTCTTGCTAGGCTCAGAAGCACAAGTTCGATTTCTACAAGCCTGAAAGTTCATTCTATATGATTGATTTCTTGGGGAGGCACTAGATTTCTTAAGTCAACTATTCGCTATTTGGTGCAACGGAGTAACATTTCGTCATTTTGTTCAATGAGGTAACAAAACAAGCAATTGTGCGGTCTGGATAGTTTAGTTATAACCTGTCAATATCTTTTGCTACAAGCAACCTGCTCCAGAGTCTATAGTACCAGCAATACTAACTTAAAAGTGTTACAATTCTTGGGGGCTGGTTAAGATTTTCATAAATCTGTGAAAGGAGATGTTTTAGCGATGGAAGAAATATTAACCGGAAAGGAAGGGGAACGGTATTTTCTTCTGGGAAATGAAGCAATAGTAAGAGGCGCACTCGAAGCCGGGGTGGATATTGCGGCGTTATATCCTGGGACTCCAATGTCTGAAATTGGTGATGTTTTTCATGCTTTAGCTAAAAGTGTGTTAGATAAGGGTGAAGAACCAAGTTTTTACTTTGAGTGGTCTGCAAATGAGAAAGTGTCTCTTGATATATGTATCGCCGCTTCTCTTTCCGGCTTAAGAGCGCTATGCCCTATGAAAGCTCAGGGGTTTAACGTCGCTGCTGACTCTTTTTTGGATTATTTAACCGCATGTAATTTAGTGGAAACTGACATCAAAGGAGGCTTAGTCCTGGTCTGCGCTGATGACCCCGGGGGCACATCTTCAGTAAATGAGCAGGATGACAGATATATACCCATACTGGCGGATGTTCCTATGCTGGAGCCATCGAATTGTCAGGAAATGAAAGACATGACTAAAAAGGCCTTCGGTATCGCTGAAGAGCTTCATTTGCCGGTTTTTTTAAGAACGGTTAATAGAGTGAATCTTTCTAGAGGCGACCTCCTATTCGGCAAACTTGGTGTACCCCGTCGGAAGGGTGATATAAAAGGGGTGCCTATCTCCTTTGATAGGACAAGATGCCATGCCAATATTCTAAAGAAAATGGAAAAAGCAAAGGAGTTTTCCGAGAAATCAGAATATAACAGAGTGATTAAATTTGATGGTGGAAAAACGGGGCACAGAAGGATTGGTGTTGTTGCCTCCAGCATTTCTATAAGTTACGCGGAAGAAATCATTCGTGAACTTGGAGTCGAGGCCGAATTATTAGCCCTTGGTTTTACTAATCCGCTCCCTGAAATGCTGTGCAAGGATTTCATTAATAAATTTGATGAAATAATTGTCGTAGAGGAACTTTCCCCTTTTCTGGAAACTCAGTTCTTAAAAATGGCCCATGAAATATCAGATAAGACAAAGATCTGGGGGAAAGAAACTGGACACTTTCCACGGGCCGGCGAATACAGGCTAGAGACGGTGGCCGAACCATTGGCAAAGGTGTTTGGGATGGATAATCCGATACCAAGACGGGAAGGCTCTAGGATAGAGCTCGTTGCCCGTGCTTTGACAAATTGTCCAGGGTGCCCGCACCGAAACACCTACTATGCGATTAAGCAGGTAGTCCCAAAAGATGCCATATTTGCCAATGATCAAGGCTGCTATCTATTGGGAGGGCTGGAACCTTATAAAATGAGTCATGCTCAATATTCTATGGGGGCAAGCATCGGCCTAGCCTGTGGGTTCCAGCAAGCAACGGGTAAACCATCAATCGCATTTATCGGGGATTCCACATTCTTCCATAACGGAATGTCACCTCTGGCCAATGCTATTCACCATAAGTATGATATCACAGTAGTTGTCATGGACAACGGTGCGACAGCAATGTCTGGTTTTCAACTACATCCTGGAACTGATCGTGATGCTATGGGTAGAGAAGCGATATCAATCAAAATTGAGGATGTGGTAAGAGGACTGGGAGCCACGTTCGTTGAAGTTGTCAACCCTAATAACATTGCAGAGACCAGGGAGGTTTTCAAACGGGCGATAGCACATAATGGAGTCTCAGTTGTGGTCAGCAAGGCTTTATGCAGATTAATGGAGAATAGAGAAAAGAGGCGCAAAGGCCTAAAAATAACATCCTACGAAATAGATCAGGAAAAATGTGATCAATGCAATATATGCATTGATATATATGCCTGTCCTGCCTTCTATGAGGTTGATGATAAGATTTATATAGATGATGTCCAGTGCGCCGGGTGCGGTGTTTGTCAAGAAGTGTGCCGCGTTGGGGCAATAAGAGAAAAAGGAGCAGAGAATGGATAAAAACGGCGCGGATATTCTGATAGTGGGCATAGGGGGATTGGGTGTGATAACTGCTTCAAGTATTATTGGCATGGCGGCGGTCCGTGCTGGTAATAGGGTATCCAGCGCTGAGGTTCATGGAATAGCTCAAAGAGGCGGCTCGGTCACAGGCACGGTCCGGATCCGAGACTATAGCGTCAGCCCACTGGTCGGGGATGGCCAAGCCGATATTATTCTGGGATTTGAGCCTCTCGAAGTACTGAGAAACATCTCAAAGGCAAGTAAAAAAACCATAGTAATTACTGATATTACTCCGATAAGAGTCATTACTCCCACCCAGTTTGTCTACCCAAAACTTGAAGACATTTTCGCTGAGATTGAAGAAAGGTGCGCCAAACTTTACAAAATTGATGGCCTCGCCCTAGCTAAAAAAGCCGGGGCGACGATTGTACGTCCCACTGTTTTATTGGGCGCTTTGTCTGAGATTGAAGATTTCCCAATTAGTTCAGAAGTCATCTTGATAACAATAGAGGAAAATGTGCCAGCAAGGTATAAAGAACAAAATATCGCCGCTTTTAGGGAAGGTGCCAACTTCATAAGGGGACAGCTAAAGTAACCATAGTGTAGAGCCATAAAGCAATATGATATCTTCACGCCAAATAGTTGAACTTACACAAGACAGGAAACTACTTACTGAATTTCCACATTCTGCAGCTTTTTTGAACGGATTCCGTAACTTCAGCCTACTTCATTGGGAGTAATTTAAATCGGAGACCCCACCCGTTTCATAAGCTAGGCGACGACTTGCCTAGGTCTAAAATGCAAGCCTAGTATATATTTGTTATCTATTACAAGTAAAGCAGCCGTGTTTCACTTTATCTTATCGATTAATAGTTGACTCTCTCCAAAATCATTGCCCCGCCATGGCCCCCATTACCGCAGATGGTGATCAGGCCATAGCGACCATTCTTCTCATCTAAAGCGTAGGGTATTTCTAGGGCTAGCCTTGCTCCGGACATACCGGTGGGGTGACCCAAGGCAATGGCACCACCGTGCACATTCACCTTGTTCCTATCGAGCTTCAGTTCTTTTATTACGGCGAGCACCTGAGCGGCAAAAGCCTCGTTGATTTCAATGAGGTCAATATCATCCAGAGTCAAACCGGCTAACTGTAATGCCTTTTTCGTGGCAGATACCGGGCCGATACCAAAGTACTTGGGTTCCACACCGGCAGTCGCATAAGAGCGGACAAAGGCAAGCGGTTTGAGCTTAAGTTTATCGGCTTGCTCTTTAGACATCACAATCAGGGCGCAGGCACCGTCGGTTATGCCTGAGGAGGTACCTGCCGTAACGGTCCCGTCCTTAGTAAAAGCAGGGCCCAGTTTGGCCAGACGTTCCAGGGTGGTATCGCTGCGGGGATGATCATCCTCCTGGAACAAGAGAGGGGGGCCATCCTTTTGCTTTATTTCAATAGGCACAATTACCTTGGCATAGAAGCCGTTTTTTTTCGCAGTGTCGGTCTTCTGCTGGCTCTCTAGGGCAAACTGCTCCTGTTCAAGTCGACTGATGCCATACTTCTCCGCCAACCCGTCCGTCAGCGCACCCATCAGTTGACCTTCGATGCCGCACAGGTAGCCGTCTTTAAACATGGCGTCTTCCAGTACCGTATCGCCTATGCGTGAACCCCAGCGAGTATTCAGGCTGAGATAGGGAATGCTGCTGTGGTGTTCCATCCCACCAGCCAGGACAACTTCGGAGTGCCCCAACCTAATGCTGTTGGTGGCTAGCATTATTGCTTGTAGTCCCGAGATGCAGGCTTGCTGAACACCGAAAGCGGGCACATTGCTTGGTATTCCAGCTTTGACAGAGACAATACGAGCCGCGTTAGGTCCGGTTCCTGCCTGGCGGGCATGTCCAATTATCACTTCATCAATGTCGTTTGGCTTGACACCAGACCTCTCAATAGCTCCTTTTACCGCAGCGACTCCGATATCAACGACGGTAAGGTTTCTGAGTGTTCCGCCAAACTTACCTATGGCGGTTCTGGCTCCGTTTATGATGACTACTTCTCCATCTTTCATGTTCACCTACTCCTTTTTTACTCTTTTGGCGACATAAGGATGTTGCAAGGCAAATTTCCTAGCGGCCTTGAAAATCGGGGTGACGTTTATCCAGAAAGGCATTCACACCTTCTTGCTTGTCCTGACTACCGCACAGGATGGCGAATAGCTTATTCTCATACTCGATACCATCGTTAAGGCTCATGCTGAGTCCGGTATGGAGGGCATCCTTCGCCAGCTTGATGGCAAGGGGCGGTTTGCTGGCCAGTTTCGTTGCCAGGTCCTTTACATAGTGCATAAGTTCAGCCTGAGGCACCACACGGTTGACCAGGCCGATCCGATAAGCTTCCTGGGCATCAATGAGCTCTCCGGTGAGAATCATCTCCATGGCGCGCCCCTCACCCACCAGCCTGGGTAGCCGCTGAGTCCCCCCGTTTCCCGGCATTATGCCCAGATTTATCTCCGGCTGACCAAACTTGGCATTTTCAGACGTTATTCTTATGGTGCAGGCCATTGCCAGCTCAAGGCCGGTACCTACGGCAAACCCATTGATGGCAGCGATGGTGGGTTTGGACATCATCTCGAGCAGATTAGCCAGTACTCGTCTCTGCGCTGAGCGTCTGCCCAGCTCAGTTAATGTATTGCGCTCACGTAATTCCTCTATATCTGCTCCAGCCACAAATGCCTTATCTCCTGCCCCGGTTAAGATGAGGACCCTAACCCTTCCATCAGCATCAGCGTCACTTGCTGCCTCAAGCGCCTCGTCGATGGCGAGATAGTTGAGAGCATTACGCACATCAGGGCGATTAAAGGTGATGATAGCCAACGTATTCTCTTTCTCATAAATAATTTCTTGGTACGGCACTTCTGTCCTCCTATTTAGTGTAGTCGTAAAAACCTCGACCGGTCTTACGTCCCAAGTGGCCAGCTCTGACCATCTTGCGCAAGAGAGCATGGGGACGGTATTTCAGGTCACCTAGTTCGCGTGTTAGCGTTTCGGAATTGGTGGTATGGATGTCCACGCCGATGAGGTCTATCAGCTCGAAGGGTCCCATAGGAAAGTTTGCCCCCAGCTTCATGGCAGTATCGATGTCCTCGGCGGTGGCCACGCCCTCGGCCAGCACATCAACGGCTACATTAAGATAGCCGCGGAGTATGCGACTCACAATGCCCCCGGGAGCCTCATTTACTCTTACCGGGGTCTTGCCAACCTTACTGGAAAACTCCATAACAGCCTGGACAGTTTCCTCAGATGTTTCCACGCCAGCAACCACCTCTATAAGCCGCATCACCGGTGCTGGATTGAACCAGTGCATACCTATTACCTTGTCGGGACGTTTGGTTGCGGAAGCAATTTCAGTGGGTGACAACGTGGAGGTATTGCTGGCTAGGATGGTGTTGGGGGGACACAAGCCATCTAGCTGGACAAAAACCTCCTTCTTCGCTTCCATGTTCTCAATGACAGCTTCGATGACCAGGTCTACAGCGGCAACATCTTCTATGTTCGTGGTTGTCTTTATGCGGGAGACTATTTTCTCCGCTTCCTCAGTGGTAATCTTCTCTTTTCTTACCAGAGATTCAAGGTTCTTGCCTGTCCTGTCCAGACCTTTCTCCAGGATTGACCTTTCCAGGTCACAGACCGTGACCTCAAACTCCTGCTGGGCAAGCGCCTGAGCGATGCCCATACCCATTACTCCGGCACCGATAATGCTAACTTCTTTAATAGCCATAGTCCTTCTCCTTTAAGTGTAATCTTGTTTTAAGAGGCACGACCTTATTTTAATATTACTGCAACTAAGTATCAAGAATAGGGTTAATGGCAAAAGAAAATATGACAGCAATATTTTGAGGCATTACGGATATCTCCGAGCATGTTGACGATTATTTGAGGCGGGTGCTAACATTGAACAGACTAACGACCATGGAAAGACTAAGGCAACTCTATATAAGAGGAGAGAAACAAGTATGAATTTTGAGATTACAGAAGAACAAGCTATGATTCGTGATACTATAAGGGATTTCGCAGAGAAGGAAGTTGCTCCTGCGTCACGAGATAATAATCGGGATGAGCATTTTCCATTAGACCTAATAAAAAAACTGGGAGAAATGGGAGTACTAGGACTTAACCTACCTTCTGAATATGGAGGTGGGGGAGCTGATTATATCTCCTATTGTATTATGCTTGAGGAACTTGGTCGTGCTGATCTTGGAGTAGCGGTTACGGTTTCCGTACATCTTTCTTTAGGTGGTAAGACAGTTCTACAGTGGGGTAGCGAGGAACAAAAAGAGAAATATCTACCACGCATTGCTAGTGGCGAGATGCTGGCTTGCCTAGCTACAACTGAACCTAATGTTGGCAGTGATGTTTCCAGTATTGAGACTTCTGCTGTACTTCAGGGGGATGAATGGGTGTTAAATGGCACTAAAACGTGGATCAGCAACGGCGGGGTAGCCGACATAGCTATTATTATTGCCCAAACCGAGAAGAGCCTAGGGAGCAAAGGATTAACCGCTTTCATCGTAGAGCGGGGTACCAAGGGTTTCTCTAGCAGAGACCTTCACAATAAACTTGGGATTAGATCATCAAACACAGCCGAGTTGGTCTTGGAGGATTGCCGTGTGCCTCAAGGGAATGTACTTGGGCCTGTGGGAAAAGGTATGTCTGTGGCATTGTCTGCTTTTGACAGCGCTCGTTTAGGTGTGGCCGCACGTACGGTCGGTGTGGCTCAGGCATGTATTGATGCCTCGGTCTCCTACGCCCAAACACGCAAGCAGTTCGGTAGGCTTATCGGTAGCTTTCAGTTAATACAAGAGCTGATAGCTGACATGACCGTGGAAACAGAAGCAGCTCGTCTTCTTGTTTACCGCGCCGCTGCTATCAAAGATAAAGGCGAGCCTGCTACTATCGAGACATCAATGGCCAAATATTATTCCTCAGAAATCGCCTTGAAGGCGGCAAATAATGCCATACAAATTCATGGTTCCTACGGGTATTCTGACGAGTACCCTGTGGAACGCTATTTCCGAGACGTTCGAGTGTCATCTATTTTGGAAGGCACTTCTCAGATGCATAAGTTGATTATTGGACGTGCGATGACTGGCATTAATGCTTTTGCATAGTTATTGAGTATGAGTGGAGCTGGGGCAGCTACTCTATTTTGGGCAATTAGAAAAACCATCGCTCTGGAATGTCTTTCGCCATAGCCTTGAGGCAAAGACCGCACCTTAGATTCACAAAAGTCGCTTCACAGACATTCCATCAGCCTTCTTTGATACCGGCCAAATTCTTGACCAACTTCTTCTTTAGCTCGATATCGGCATTGCGCAATACGGTTAGCCTTAAAGGGATAATTTGAGTTTAGTGCGCTTATCGTATTGTCAGCAATCTCCGAGCTATCTTTTTCCTTTTTCCTTTAACCATTTCTTAATGAGTAACTTTATTGAATGCTTCAGCGCTTCTTGAGCCCGGAACATCAGTGTGTACTACCTCTTGATCTGCAGCTTCCAATGCTTTGTCCAGAAGTTCTATTCCTTCGTCTACTTGTTCCTCGGTAATAATCAAGGGGGGCGCAACAATGAGAGTGTCATACCAAGAAACTACATATAACCCGAGCTTTAGCGCCTCAGCGGCGATTTTATCGGTCATAAGGGGTTTACGGAACTTATCTGCTTTGGTATTGAATCTCTCTCTGGTCTTTCTATTCTTCACTATCTCAAGACCCCAAAAGTGCCCGATGCCTCTGGCATCTCCAATGCATTCGTGACGGTCTTCCAATTCATATAATCTCTTTTCTAAATGCTTACTAACTCTCTGGGGGAGCCCCGTTGCCAAGAGCTTTTTATATTCAGCTACGGCCGGGGCAATGGCTGATAAAGCAAGGGCATGGCAGGCATAGGTATGTCCATGAACCAGGGTTTCTTCTTCAAAGAAATCGGCAATCTTTCTCGATGTTGCGGTAAGTCCAACGGGAGTATAGGCACCGGTGCATCCTTTGGCCGTGGTTAATATATCAGGGATAACATTCCAGTTTTGTACCGCCCATACTGGTCCGGTGCGGTGCCAACCAGTCATCACTTCATCGACAACAAGTAAGACACCATTTTCGTCGCAAATTTGTCTTAATCGAGGAAAATATTCTGGCGGCGGAACTATTCTACCGTTGGTACCGGGTACAGGCTCAACAAACACTGCCGCCACATTCCCTTCTTCCTTAATCATATAGTCAAAATATTCAACACACGCTACTTTACAACCAGGATAATTTAGTCCAAATGGGCACCGATAACAGTAAACATCGGGAGCAAAGCATATACCTTGTACCGTAAATCTCGCTCGCTCGGAATACCAACGCCGCGGGTCTCCAGTAAGTGACTGGCCAGCAATAGTAGCACCATGATAGGCATGGTACCTTGAAATCACCTTGTAGTCAGGTGCTTTATACTGCCTCAGTATCTTTAAGGCGGCTTCATTTGCCTCGGTTCCAGATGTAGAGAAGAAGAATTTATCTAAACCAGAGGGCATTACCGAAAGCAAAGCGTCAACCGCCTTTTCCACTGCCTCCTGGGCAAATACAGGGGCTATGTAAGGCATTTTCTCTGCCTGCTTGACTATAGCCTCAATTATAGCCTTGTTTTTATGGCCCAGATTAGAACACATTAATTGGGAAGAGAAATCGAGATAGCGCTTATCGTTCTCGTCATACAAATAGACACCTTCGGCATCTTTTATGAATATCGGCTTCCTTCCCTTTTGTGCCCTCCAGCTGCCATAAGTATGTTTGGCTATTGCCATAATCCTTTCTTCTGCTCTAGTCACAGCCATTGTATCCTCTCCTTTAGCTTCTTTGTTTAGGCTCATATTGTGGAGTTCGAATTATTTGCTGATTATTGAGGTGTTACTGCTATCTTTATAGCACTACGCTCTTGCCTGTACCATCTGGAATATCCCGTATGAACAGTTATTGCTATGTTATACTCCTGCCCAATGGCTGTCAAGGTTGCTCTCGCTACTTACCGCCTGGCGCATACCAAGCCCATGGTACGTCGAGCTATTGAAAAAGGATTTGATAGCAGTGTAGAATGACAGGGACTGCATTAAGCTTCTGGTTGAAACAGTACCGGGGGTCGCGTATTGACTATTCTAGCCCCCAAGGAAGTGCTCTATTTGACAAACTCTCCAATTAGAATATATGGAGGTAACCATGGCAAGTAGTTCTGATTCGAAAGGCAAGGAGAATAAAGTTTCCACCGCTCCCAAAACACTGTTACTAGGGAGACACGAAATTGAAGAGTTCCTTAGTATGAATGAAGCATTAAGGGTAGTGGAGAATGCTTTTAAACTCAAAGCCCAGGGCAAGGCGATTATGCCCCGCAAGATATATTTAGACCTGTCAGAGTATCAGGGTGATTATAGAGCGATGCCCGCCTATATTGATGGCAGTGCCGGAGTGAAATGGGTAAGCAGGTATCAGAATAACCGTAAGTACAATCTACCAGCCGTGATGGCTATAATTACTTTATGTGACCCTAAGACTGGTTACCCTCTTGTTATCATGGATGGTACCCTTATTACTAGAATGAGAACTGGAGCCGCCGGAGGTATCGCCGTTAAGTACTTAGCCAGGAAAGACTCCACTGTTATTGGGATGATAGGAGCTGGTATTCAGGCCAGGGCGCAACTGTTGGCCATAAGTGAAGTGCTTCCGAGAATTGGAGAGGTAAAGGTATTTGACCAATACCGAGATGCGAGGCTGAGATATACCGAGGAGATGGGGGCAGAATTAAACATAAGCATCCGTCCAGTTGAAACTGTCGAGGCGGCAACGGAAGCTGATATTGTCGTGGCAACTACTTATGCAACCGGACCAGTTGTCAAAAAGCAGCATATTAAACCCGGAACTCACATAAACGCGATTGGGGCTGATGCGCCGGGAAAGCAGGAACTCGAAGCCGATTTGTTGTCTGGTGCTAAGATTGTCATTGATGAAATTGAGCAAGCCTGTCATTCCGGTGAAATCAACGTTCCGTTATCTGAGGGCTATCTAAAAGTTGAAGACATCTATTGCACCCTGGGAGAGGTCGCGGCTGGCATGAAGAAAGGGCGTGAAAACGACGCAGAAATAACTATTTTCGATTCCACTGGACTGGCTATTCAGGATATAGTCTGTGCTAAACTTGTGTATGAAAAAGCCAAGGGAAGAGAAGTTACTACTTTCGACTTTTTTGACTAAAAAAGAGACGGATTATCATCCTGAGGTCGGCAAGTGTTTGGCTAGTTTCATCTGGTTTCTTAATCTCAAAGATAGTGATCGTCCGGTCATAGTGAACCAGAATGGAGTGTTGGCTTACACTGATACTTTGATAACGTGAGCGTATGAAAGGGGGGTCAAATGTCAGATGAGTCTATTTATGAGCGGTTAGGTGCTACAATTATTGCTGGGGATAAGGACAAGTTATTACAGGCCGTTGAGGATGCGCTCCGAGAAGGTGTGACTCCATCGGACATCATTGAGAAGGGGATGTCTCCAGGCATGAAGGAGGTTGGGGAGAGGTTTACCAGGTATGAGATTTACTTACCTGAGATGATGATGGCAGCGGAGGCGTGGGAGTACGCGATGAAGTTTCTTGAACCCAAGCTCTTAGAGGCTGGAACCGAACGTAAGAAAGTGGGCCGAGTAGTCCTCGGTACGGTGAAAGGTGATGTCCACTCAATTGGTAAGACCATCGTCGGGGCGATGTTGAAAATGAGTGGCTTTGAGGTCTTTGATTTGGGCGTCGATGTGGCTGCTTCCGCCTTCGTCACCAAAGCGGAGGAAGTTGAAGCTAACATCATCGCCGCTTCAGCTCTGATGAGTACGACCATACCGCAGCAGAAGAGCATTATCGAGCATCTCGAGGCACGGGGAGTGCGTAGCAAGTATTGCGTCCTTGTCGGCGGAGGTTCCACTAATCAGGAGTGGGCGGACAGCATTGGCGCTGATGGGTATGGGAGGACAGCCGGGGATGCGACGGCTCTAGCGTTAAAGGCGGTATCCAAAGGATAGGAGGAAGCAAGCCAATGATAAGTTTTGCCACGGTTGTGGAAAGGGCATTTACCGGTCCAATATGTACGGAACGGGATTTTGAGCTTGGCATTTTTGTGCCCAATCTGCGCAAAGTAGTCGAGAAGTACAGCATTAAATATGACCCGCAGCATCCGGTGCCGGCGGATGATGACCTCGCCGACCGGGTGTGGGCAGCGGCTATGGAGTTTCTCCTTGAGACCGGGGTTTACTGTCTTGATACAGAGCGGCGGATTCTATTTACCCAGGAAGAGATAGAGGGAGCCCTTGAGACCGGGCCACGTGGCCATGTCTTTGGCGAAGGTAAGGATGCCAAAGCGATGCCCCGGCGTTTCCCTGAGGATAAGACGCCACCCTGGTGTTCAGTTGGCCCCACTTCCTCTCCGGTATCCAGTGAGTTGTACTATGTTAACTTGGTAAAAGCCCATGCCGAGAACCCTCTGGGGGATTCAATTACGATACCTTGTTTAACCCATGTCGATGGCCAGCAGATTGTGGGTGGCAGTCCCTTGGGAGTGGAGGGTGCGATTCGGGCAGTACTGCTGACTCGGGAAGGTATGCGCCGAGCCGGGCGTCCGGGGATGCCCATCGTTAATGGGGTTACCACGGCAACGCGGGCTCAGGAGCACATTGCTGCCCACCACTTTGGCATTCGCCAGACTGATGCCCTAGAGATAGGCACTGTCCACGAGATGAAGATTGACTTTGATTCCATGAACAAGGTAGCCTATTCGCTTGCCGCCGGAAGTTTAATCTTTGCCGAAAATGGAGTCATCTTAGGCGGTCTCGCCGGTGGACCGGCAGGTGTGGCGGTGGTTATCGCCGCCTATAATCCGGTGGACTTGCTTCTGCTGCGTGGGGCAGTTCAACACCCGTTCCCAACCCATTTTGATCTGGGTGTCACGTCCACTCGAGATTCGATTTGGGCACGGAGCCTGGCCAATCAAGCCGTTACTCGGAACAGCACTCTACCCGTGGTCAACGTTGGCTATTCGGCGGCGGGGCCGATGACCAAAATGCTTTTATATGAGCATAGTGCCTGGGTTATCGGGTCGGTGGTCTCTGGTGGTTCCGTCGAGGTAGGAGCATCGGCCAGGGGCACCGCGCTTGATTATACCAGTCCGATGGATCCCCTTTTTGGTAGTGAAGTGGCGCACGCTGTGGCTGGCATGAGCCGTAAAGAAGCGAACGGAATCGTGAACGCGCTGCTGGAGAAGTATGAGGACAAGTTGCGCGACCCGCCTATTGGTCAGAAATATCAAGAATGCTACAATGTAGTCAGCGGGAAACCTAACCAGGAATTCATTGAGCTTTACCGTGAAGTCAGGCGAGAGATGGTTGCCCAGTTTGGTTTGCCGTTTAAGTTTACTGTCTTGATACCGGGAGGCGAATTCTATTCATAGAACGAAACCATGAATCTTTACCTGATGCAGTACCAAGGAGGTAATTATGCGCACCGAACAGTTAGTGAAGTACGATAATGAACATCTATTGCATGGCTTGGCAGTAGTTGGCAAGAATCAAGGCTTTGTCATTGAGAGTGCGGATGGCATTATGCTAAAAGACACAGATGGCAAAACATTGATGGACCTAAGTGCTCAGGCAATCAACGTTAATCTGGGTCATAACCGCCGTGACATTCTTGACGTTGCCAAAGCGCAAATGGATAAACTGACCTTCGCCTTCATCTTACGTGGCTTCGTCAATCTGCCAAGTATTGAACTTGCTCAGAAGCTGGCAACTATACTACCCAAAGGGTTAGATCATTTTCTGTGGACTCACACTGGAGCTGATACGGTGGATTGCGCGTTTAGAGTGGCTAATATGTACTGGAAGGCGAAGGGGACAAGAAAGTATAAAATTATAAGCTTACACAATAGTTACCATGGTACGACCCGTGGTGTAGCCGGAGCCACTAATTTAGGTAAAGGAATTATTGAGGAAATGCCGCCAGCACCTGGTCACATTCATATACCCAACTATTACTGTTATCGATGTGCGTTCGGCAAAGTATATCCCGGTTGCGGCATACAGTGTGCCAGATTCCTGGAATATACCGTTGAGAATGAGGGAAAGGACAGTGTAGCGGCTTTTATAGCTGAACCTGAACAGGGGGCTACTGGCTTTATTGCCCCACCCCCTGAGTACTGGCCAATGGTCAGGGAAATATGCCGTAAGTATGATGTCCTGCTTATCGCCGACGAGGTTATGACGGGGTTTGCTCGAACTGGCAAAATGTTTGCCGTAGAGCACTGGAATGTCGTACCAGACATGATGTGTCTATCAAAAGGAATTGTCGCTGGCTATCTTCCTTTTGGAGCACTAGCCATTTCAGGTGAAATTTTCCATGCACTATCAGGACAATTTTTTCCTTTGGGCTCTACTGAATCAGGTAATCCGGTGTGCTGTGCCATAGCCATTAAGTGCATAGATATATATGTTAAGGAGCGTATTCCAGAACATGTAGCTAACGTGGGACAGCGTGCGAGGCGCCGGATGGAAAACGAATTCCTTTCTCTACCTCATGTGGGGACGGTTGACGGGTTAGGCTTAATGCTCGCTGTTGAGGTCGTAACAGACAAGGAAACGAAAGGTGTGCCCAATCCTAGGATAACCGATATAATACAAAGGCGTGGTGTAGAGAAAGGTGCATTATTGCGAGTCGCGGGCAATAGATTGGGTTACAGTCCTCCATGTACAATTACTGAGGAAGAATCGGATCGTGGACTTGATGTATTGTATTCGGTATTATCGGAACTCAAACCGCAGGATTTAGCACGTTGATAGTTATACCCCAAGTTAACATACACCCTGTGTCTGTTCAATGGTGAGAAAATCTGGTGACCTAAGCATAATCCTTCGCGACCGGGTTCAGGCGGTGGTCTCTGCTTACGAGAGTGGCTTGGTCCGGCCAAGAGCTGGCTAAGCTGGGTTGGCCAGAGCCATATCACAGAGGAAGTACCTTGCTGGTTCCACAACCCGACCTCGTTTTTCAGACCAAGGTTTTGCGTACTCTAGAGGTAGCTAAAATTAGAGTAGCCACCCCCATTATGGCGAGGATAACCGCTTCCTGCCAGAGAAATTCGATACCAACGCCCTTGACCACAATGCCACGAAGTATGCGCAAATAATAGGTCAGTGGTATAAACATGGAGATCCATTGTGCCAGTTTTGGCATGGACTCGACCGGAAAAATGAACCCGCTGAGTAGGATACTGGGTAGCACTATCAGAAAACTGGCTTGCATAGCTTGAAACTGAGTACGGGATATGGTGGAGATGAAAAGGCCGATACCCAGGGAGAACATCAGGAAGAGGGAAGTCAGCGACAGAAGCAGCAGCAGGTTGCCTCGCAGTGGCATGCTGAATATCACTACTGCCGTAGTCAGAACCAGAATTACCTGGGCGTAGGCAATGATAATGTAAGGGATAAGCTTGGCGACAATCAATTCGCCACGGCGTAACGGGGTAACGTTGAGCTGCTCGATGGTGCCGGCCTCCCGCTCGCGGACAATGGCGAAAGCAGTAAGCATCACCGTGAGCATCTGAAGGATAAGTCCCACTAACCCGGGAAGATAGAAGATTGAGCTCTGCATCGCCGGGTTATACCAGACTCTTGGTTCAAGTGAAACCGGCAGCGATATTTCGCTTAATTGTTTTTTACTCATTATCTCGGTACCTTTTGCCTGTGTAATGAGCGTGGCATAAGCTAATGCCTGTATACCGGTAGTGGGGTCAGAACCGTCGGCAAAAAACTGTATCGGCGCGGTCTCTCCCCGGTTAATGTTCCTGGAGTATTCCGGTGGTATCACCAGAGCTGTCTTGGCGTCACCGGACTCAATACGGCTGGAAATATCATCATAGTCAGTGGCATAATAGTTAACGGAGAAAAACTCCGTCTGGCAGAAGCTATCAATGAGTTCACGGCTTTCCGGCGTGTTGCTCGCATCCCAGACCACCAACGAGACATTCTTGATATCGGTGCTCAGAGCATAGCCAAAGATGCTCATCTGAATTATGGGTATGACTACGATCATTGCCATAGTACGCCGGTCACGGCTGAGCTGGATGAATTCTTTAATAATGATGCTGATAATACGTTGCCACATAGTCAGGCTCCTTTCTCTCTACTTTGGTTGGCTAGAGTCATTTCCTGCGCTTCGACCAGCGAGATGAACACGTCCTCCATAGAAAAGGGTATACGTCCGATACTGTGGAGGGTAACATTGCCGCTTTCCAAAAGACTCTTAATTTCTGGAGAAGCTGTTTTTGCGTCATCAACCATAACGTGGACAGTGCTGCCGAATAAGCTCACCTGATGATAGCGGGCATCCGCAGCTAACAATTCCAGCGTTCGAGCATAGTCCGAACTGGCCACCTCTATTAGTTCACCTTTTACTTGGTCTGTTTTTAGCTGGAGAGGACTCCCGAGGGCAATCAATTTTGCCTGATACAACAAACCAAGTCGGTGGCAATGCTCCGCCTCATCCATATAGTGAGTGGTGATGAATATCGTTGTGCCGTGAGCCGCCAGTTCCTGGATTAGTTCCCAGAAAGAGCGGCGGGAAAGCGGGTCAACCCCGGCGGTAGGTTCGTCCAAGAAAATCACCTCCGGGCTGTGGATAATGGTACAGCCCAGGGCCAACCGCTGTTTCCAGCCCCCGGACAACTCAAGAGGCATTAATTTCTCCTTGCCGCG
>JAUWBK010000066.1 GCA_030605045.1 Dehalococcoidia bacterium | reverse complement strand
CCTCCGTAACGAGGGTCAACCGTATAGGGCTCATCCACCTTTACCTCCCGTTTGCACTGAACAGGGCAGGCAAAGCAAGCCCTCCTTTTCACCAAGATGGTGTCTTTCATGGTTTGACCGCTTATCTTATCGGCGCCCTCAAAGGAACCCAACTGGAAGTTACGGGTGGGCAAACCTCCAACACCATCCAAGATGCGAACCATCCTCGCCGTACCGAAATCATGAAACCCCTTGCTGGTTATCGGCGTATTATCTCTAACCCAAATACCAATATCCCTAACTGCTTGCGGGTCAGCTAAGGAAACGCGCTGATGACCACGACAAGCTATCGCTTTGAGGTTTTTGGAACCCATAACTGCCCCCATACCTGTCCTGCCCGCAGCAGCATCTAGATCATTCATGACACTAGCAAAACGCACCAGGTTTTCCCCTGCCGGGCCAATGTAAGCCACCTTGATTAGCGGGTCACCTAGCTCTTCGCGAATGGCATTCTGGCATTCCAAAGCTTTCATCCCCCAAAGGTGACGGGCGTCCCTGAGCTGGGCTTCGCCATCCCGGATAAAAAGATAAACTGGCTTTTCCGCTTTACCCTCCACGATTATGGCATCAAAACCAGCCATTTTAAGCTCAGCTCCCCAGTAGCCTCCAGCTTCGGCTTCACCAAACGCCCCGGTAAGTGGTGACTTGCCGCCAACACTGTGGCGACCGCAACCACCCACCGGTACCCCAGTGAGAGGGCCAGCGGCGAAGATTAGCTTATTATCTGGACCCAAAGGGTCAACACCCCGCGAGAGTTCTTTGAGCAAAAAGTAGCCAGTAAAACCCTCACCACCGAAATACTGGCGATAGAAATTTTCCGGGAATTCCTCGGGAGTCAACCTCCCCGAGGAAAGGTCAACTCGCAAAATCTTACCGTTATAGCCGTGTGGCATGCGTACCCTCCTTAGTGTTTAGTTTTCAAATTAGTATAAGGCATTGCCAAGAAACCCGCAATAGCTCAATTGAACCCGTCGTTTCCTTTCCATCTTGAGGTATGGCAGGTTATAATAAATAAATATTTATGGCTGAGGAGAATTAAAACTATGAAGATGCTCAAGCTACCGCAATTGGCGTGGGATAGGACTAAAGAACTGGAGCTGCCCCTCGCTGATAGCTGGCAGGTCGAAATGGGTTATATGGCTGGTTATGACCGCCCCGCACTAACCCCTGACCAGATTAAAGCCGCCTTAACCCAAAATCTTATCGGCACACCGCTGATCCGGGAAATAGCTAAAGGGAAAAAGGAAGTCGTTATCATCTTTGATGATATGACCCGGGTCACCAGAGTGGCCGACGTAGTTCCCTTTGTGCTCGAAGAGTTGGCCGAAGCCGGTATCCCCGATAATAGAATCCGTTTCATTGCTGCTCTCGGCTGTCACGGGGCGATGAACCGCTTTGACTTCGTCAAGAAATTAGGTGAGGAGACGGTAGCTAGGTTCCCGGTATATAACCACAACCCCTACGCCAATTGCACCTATGTTGGCACGACAGCCACTTTTGGGACCAAGGTTTATGTTAACGAAGAAGTAATGAAGTGTGACCTCAGGATTGCTATCGGCTCGGTAGTGCCCCACCCCCGGACTGGCTTTGGCGGGGGTGGTAAAATCATACTGCCCGGAGTGACCTCTTTCGAGACTACTGAGTATAATCACAAAATGTTCTTTAAAACATTACAGGAACAGGGACCAGCAGTTATAGGTATGGGAGTCTTTGACCCTAACCCGGCACGGATTGATATTGAAGAAGCGGCTACTTTGACCGGTCTGGATGTGCTGATAAATTGCCTCGTCAATATGTGGGGGAAAACGACAGCTATCTTTGCTGGTGCGCTGAAACCAACCTATGCCGCTGCGGTTCAAGAAGCCAAAGCCCACTACCTGACACCAAGGATGGAGGGGAAAGATATTGTCATTGCCAATACCTTTGCCAAGGCGAATGAAGCCTGGATTGGACTGGGCATTACCTATCCGGCACTAAAGCCTGAGGGTGGGGATATCGTTATTATCGCTAATAATCCTGGAGGCCAGGTAACACACTATCTCCTGGGTCCCTTCGGCAACACAATCTGGGGACCATTGCGACAGGAGCGAAAAATTCCCCAGCAGGTCAATCGTCTGATTGTATACACCGAATATCCTGACCTGGGGAATCGAGCTTGGTTTGGAACCACTGATAAGACTCTGTTTTTACACAATTGGGATTATGTGCTACAAATCCTTCAGGAAGCCCGTGGCAAAGACGCCAAAGTCGTTGTCTATCCCAATGCTGAGATTCAGTATTGCTAGTAATGCGTGATTGATTTAAAATCTTAAGGCGAGGAGGGGACTATGGGTCATATTGTCAACCAAGACCACAAATATCACTTGTTGCAACAGCGGCTAGACCGCAATGTCATCGGTGCCCCCGAATCCCCCACTTTTACCAAAATCCTGAAGCTCCTCTTTTCTCCCGAAGAAGCAGAGCTTGCCAGGCGCATTCCCGGCCAACCCACCTCACTGGATGTTCTGTCGCGTAAGCTGGATATCCCCGCGGATAAACTGGATGAGAAAATGACCGAAATGGCACAACGAGGACTGGTAATGGACCTAGAGCATAAAGGTCAGCGTTATTTCACCCTCTCACCGGTGGTCATCGGCTTCTTTGAGTTTACCTTCATGCGTGCCCGTGACGACCTGCCGATGGCTGAACTGGCCCGTCTCTTCGAGGAGTATTCTCAGGACGACCGCTTCGACCGCTCAGTTTTCCAAGGCCAGACACAAGTTGGGCGCAGACTAGTCCGCGAGGAGGCACTTCCAGAGGAAGCCCACACTGAAATCCTCGACTGGGAACGGGCGAGCTGCATTATACAGACAGCATCATCAATAGGTGTTTCGCTCTGTCCCTGCCGCCACGAACTAAGCCACCTTGGAAAAGCTTGCGATAAACTGCAATTGAATTGCCTTTCGCTCAACTACGCTGCAGACACACTAATTCGAAATGGCATCGCTCAACCTCTTACAATCGACGAGGCAATGCGTATCCTAGAACAGTGTAAAGAAGCCGGGCTAGCCCAGACTGGTGACAACGTACAGCGCAAGGTGACCTACATCTGTAACTGCTGTGGTTGCTGCTGCGGGATGGTCCGAGCCATAAAGACCTACAACATTCATAACGCCATCGTTTCTTCCAACTGGATTATGGAAGTTGACCTCACCAAATGCAACGGGTGCAGCAAGTGTGCCAAGGCATGCCCAACGGAGGCCATCGAGATAGCTGAAGAGAGGAAAGGAGGGAAGAAGCGGAGGTGGGCAGTGCTTGACGAGACTCTCTGCCTGGGGTGCGGCGTCTGTTACTCCACCTGCAAGTTCGGTGGGATTACCATGAAGCCCCGCCCGCAACGAGTACTTACCCCGGAGACCCTTTTTGATCGAGAAGTATTGATGGCAATCGAGCGCGGTAAGCTGGCCAACCTCCTCTTCCCCGAGCGGGAAAAACTGAGCCACCGGGCACTGGGGCGAGTCATTGGTGTTCTGGAAAAATCGCCTCCTTTCAAGGCAGCGATGGCAATCAAGCCGTTGCGGTCAGCATTCCTGAACACACTGGTCAAGGAAGCCAAAAGGCAAACAGGGGAAATAAGCGAGGTCATTGGGTGACATCACGCTATATCTCGATATGCAAGAATGTCCTGGCCAGAAGCCCAATAACAAAGGCCAAAGCGGTCACGCCAAGACTGATTAGTACCATCTCCAGAAATCTCTTTTGAAAGGAAATCCGAGATGTCCATCTCTGAAAAAATCCGAAAAAGTATGGCCGAGGGGTCTTGGATTCGGAAGATGTTTGAGGAAGGAGCCATCCTGAAACAACGCTATGGCGAGGAGAATGTCTTCGACCTCTCGCTAGGCAATCCAGTGATTGAACCTCCCGCTGAGTTTCGCCAAGAGCTGAGGAGGCTAGCGAAGCAGCCACTAGCCGGAATGCATCGCTACATGAGCAATGCCGGTTATGCCGAGACAAGAGTCGCCGTTGCCGAACAGCTTTCACTAGAGACCGGTATTAAGTTTACCCTCAATGATATTGTCATGACCTGCGGGGCGGCGGGAGCCTTAAACGTGGTGTTGAAAACGATACTCAATGCTGGAGATGAGGTCATTATTTTTGCCCCTTACTTTGCCGAATATGTCCACTACATTGACAACCATTATGGGGTGGCTAGGATTCTCCCTACTGACGAGCAATTCGCCCCCAGACTGGATGCTCTTGAAAACGCCATTAATGAGAAGACTAAAGCAGTAATCATCAATTCCCCCAACAACCCCTCGGGCGCTGTCTATAGTAAGGAGCGGCTGCACGGCCTGGGGGAGCTGCTCAGTAAAAAGGAGGCCCAATACGGGATAAAGATTTTACTCATTAGTGATGAGGCCTACCGTAAGATTATCTATGACGGCTTAAAATATCCGTTTCCCCTGCACCACCACACCCAAAGCCTCATCGCCACTTCACACTCTAAAGACCTGGCCTTACCTGGTGAGCGTATTGGCTATATTGCTATCCACCCTGAATGCCACCAACGAGAAGAGCTGATGAACGGCTTCATTCACTGCAATCGGACGCTAGGATTTGTCAACGCCTCAGCCCTGATGCAACACATCGTCCGCCACCTGCAGGGAGTTACTGTCTCGGTGGCTGAGTATCAGCAGAAGCGAGACTTTTTGTATCAGCACCTCACCGAAATGGGCTATTCGCTAGTCAAGCCGCAGGGGGCTTTCTACATGTTCCCCAGATCTCCGTTAGAAGATGACGTTGCTTTCGTCAGGGAGTTACAACATTTGAAGGTGCTGACGGTGCCCGGGCGTGGCTTCGGGACACCGGGGTATTTTCGAATCGCCTACTGTGTTCATGATGAGGTACTTGAAGGTTCACTAGCCGGCTTTCGCAAGGCGGCACAAAAATTCGGACTAGTCTAGTCCCCCACCAAAAATGTCTAAAATGGAGGAGGCCAAAATGTCTGGACAGGGAAGCGAAGCATCAGGTATTCTGGCAGAACTGAGAGCCAAGGCCAAAGAAGAGCCTATTGCCTCTTTCCTCAAAATGCAATTGCTGGAGCTGTCCCCGGGCTATGCCAAGGTGGCGATGAAAATAATCCCTGAACACGAAAACTTCAACGGGCTGGTCTTTGGTGGCATCGTGATGGCAGTGGCCGACCAGGCTTTTGCCTATACGGTCAATTCGGTTAGCTGCCCCAACATTGCTTCTCAGTTCAACATCCATTTTATCGCTGCCGCTAAAGTTGGTGATGAGCTTATCGCTGAGGGCCGAGTGGTGAAAAGCGGCCGGCGGGTCAGTATCGCTGAGATGACGGTGACCAACCAGGAGGGAAAGCTCATTGCCAAGGCAACCGGGACGACGATTCCGGTGACTAAAGAGTAAGGAGAGACTTTCGCTTCTCTTACCGATAGTTTCTTGCCCTGAATATTGACAGGGCAATTTTCATTATGGTAAACTATTGCTTTATTAGTAGAGTTCAAGGAAATCTAGAGCAATGTTTATTACTCATCACCGATTGGGGGAATCTAAATTCGTCTTTACCGGGCGCACCAAGGTGCGCTTGGGGGGGGCGGATTTTAATATGCATATTTAGCTGAATAAATATATTTTAACTGAGTAATCTGAAAGAGTACCTCCCAAGCAGGAGGTATTTTTTATGTGATAGATAGCACTCCCTAAATACGTATAAGAGCAATAAAGCAAGATAGAGGTTAATGTAATGTCAAGGGACAATCGGGATACCATTCCGAAACTCATCATGCACAACCATGAAAAGTGGGGCCAGCGGACCGCCATGTGCATAAAAAACTTTGGTGTCTGGCAGAGATATAGTTGGCAGCAATACTGCGAGAAGGTAAAATATTTTTCCCTGGGCTTGATCAGCCTCGGGCTGGAACCAGGTGATGTGGTCTGCATTATCGGGGATAACGAGCCAGAGTGGTTCTGGGGGGAGTTTGCTATTCAAGCCGCGGGTGGTATTGTCACCGGAATATTCGTGGACTCGATTCCGTCTGAGGTGAAATACATTGCCGAGCATTCGGGTGCCAAGTTCGCCATCGTCAACGACCAGGAGCAAACTGATAAATTCCTCGAGATTAAGGATGAACTACCTTTGCTCAAGAAGGTCATTTACTGGGACCCCAAGGGGCTGCGGAATTATGATGACCCGATGCTTACCTCCTTCACCGAGGTAACCAAGCTGGGTAGAGAATATGAACAAACGCACCCTAATTTGTTTGAGCAGAATGTGGCCAAGGGCAAGGGTAATGACCTTGCCTTTATTTACTATACCTCAGGAACTACCGGCTTACCTAAGGGAGCGATGCTCACCCACCAAGCCTTAATCAACACCGCCCAAGCGTTTACTGACCGCTATCCACTAAATGAGGACGATGATTTGATTTCCAACTTCCCGGCGGCCTGGGTGGGAGACAGCTTTTTCGCCACCATTCCCCACCTCCTTAGTGGGGCAAGGCTGAATTTTCCTGAGGAGCCGGAGACTGTCGCTTCGGATACCCGAGAAGTTGGGCCCAACTTCGTCATCTACGGGCCCCGGCAATGGGAAAGCCTGGTCAGTGAGATTCAGGTAAAGATGTTCGACGCCAATCCCCTGAAACGTTTCGTCTATCACCTGTTCCTGCCGGTAGGCTACAAAATTGCGGATTTTAACTTCCAGGGCAAAAAACCAAGCCTGTTCTGGCGGGCTCTTTACGGAATTGCGTATCTACTTTTATTCCGAGCCTTAAAAGACCAGCTCGGGTTGAGTAGAGTCAGGTTTGCCGTCACCGGAAGCTCTGTCCTGAGTCTGGATACCTTTCGGCTCATCCATGCCATCGGTGTTGAGTTGCG
>JAUWBK010000038.1 GCA_030605045.1 Dehalococcoidia bacterium | reverse complement strand
AGTAACGTTCGTAGTTCTTCAGCCGTGTTCTCGTTGATTGTTCCTTTGGCTAGGGCGATGGGGATGGTCCAAAATCCCAGCTCTTTGTAAAGTGGGAGCATGTCAGGAGCATATTTTTCCAGAGCAGCGAGATGCTTGCGTATGGTAGCTAAATCTCCCCGGGCAATGGGTCCGGTGAGGCAGTGGGGGAAACCAACATTGCCAATATTATTTACGGAACCGTGCAGCAGGGGCAAATAAGCTTTGGTTGCCTCGGCAGTAGACTTGCCAAAATTTTGCCACAGGTCGGTGGCTAGTTTAACTATAGTATAAAAATAGTTGCAAGCAATACAGGCGGCCGCATGGTAAAGTGCTTTATCCTCGGCGGTGAGATATACCCAATCGCCCTTCAAAGCGATAGCCATATCCGTTAAGATGCCTCGTAGTGGTTCCTCAGCCTCGATAGCGAAGGTAGAGCCAGGTAAATTCTCAATGGCTTGGTCAATACTGGCAAAGGTCTGACAGGGGTGAATAGAGCCTACAAGTGCGCCCTGTTGCTTAGCTGGCTCCAAGTCTTGAGTGGAGGTAGCACCACTACAGTGGACCACTGATTGACCGGTGTGCCAGTTAAGCTGGGCAGCAACTCTGGGGATGATATCATCAGGGGTGGTGATAAAGACAAACTTGGTAGTATCAGCAAGCTCCTGAGCCGTTTCGTAAATTTGACAACCTGGTACTGCCTTAGCGAACCTCTGCGCGGCGGCTAAGCTCACGTCATATACCGCAATTACTTCGTAACCTAATTGGGATAGCCGCACCCCGAACGCGGTACCCACCGGTCCAGCACCAATGAATCCTATCTTTGGCACGTCAGTTACCTCCTAAATCATGGCTACTACCTCTTGGAATATGCCAGACTTTCATTTTCCCAATCTGTGATAATACCGGCTTTGGCACTTTGGCTGACATTTGCTGGAATATCTCTCCATCTTTGGCTCATATTATTTGACGGTGGCAAAATTTGTCAAGCTGAATGTTAGTTTGAAGTAGTCTTACTAGTGTCTCTCGTTTCTTTTGACGCTTTCTTGACTTTCTCAAACCGATTTTGCTACAGTAAACGCGAATTCTTAAGTTGCTGGTAAAGGGGACAAGGCTGACAGGAGGTAATAAGCATTGAAAAACCCTCTTAAAGAAAAGTTGCAGCGAGGTGAAGCTGTCATCGGAACTTTCGTCGAGATTGGTCACCCGGATGTAACCGAGTGGCTCTCTCGACTCGGATTTGACTGGCTTGTGCTTGATGCTGAGCATGCGCCCCTAGACTTCGAGACCCTTCAGCTAATGATGCAGACCATGAATGGGACTAGCTGCATCCCCATCGTTAGGCCTCAGTGGAATGAGCCTGTTGTTATCAAACGCATTCTGGACCTCGGTGCCTATGGTGTCCTCATCCCCTGGGTCAACTCGAAGGAGGAGGCAGAAAATGCGGTGCGGTTCTGTAAGTACCCACCCGAGGGGATAAGGGGCTTTGGGCCGAGACGAGCTGGGATGTTTGACCCAGATTACTATAAAACCGCCAATGAGAAGCTCCTCGTAGCCATCCAGATAGAGACCAAGGAGGCACTTAAGAACCTGGACGAGATACTGTCAGTTCCCGGCATAGATGCATGCTACATTGGCCCCTGGGACCTCTCTGTCAGCCTGGGGTTTGGCGTACCCCCGAATTGGGACGATCCTCGATACTTAGCTGCCTTTGACAAGGTGCTAGAGGCAGCCAAACGGCATGGCAAACCGGCCGGCATGTTCGCCACCATAAATAATATCGAGTGGGCCTTAGAGAAGGGTTTCAAGTTCAACACGGTGGATGACGATGATACGTTTCTAATTAGTGGTGCGCAAATGGCCCTGGAGAAGGCCCGAGGCGCTGGGAATAAATAAAGACGGCGATGAAAATAACTGGTGTAACAACCTATGTCCTCGAAGAGCTCTTGAAGGACAAAGCCTTTGGCTGGTCCCAGTGGGTAACCGACCGGCGTCAGACAGCTCTGTGCGTGATTTCCACCGATGAAGGTATAGAGGGGGTGGGGGAAGCCTTCTACATTGGCGGCCCGGCCAAGATAGCGGCTGGCATGATAAGTGATGCCTACGCACCTCTTATCATCGGTAAAGACCCGTTTGATAACGCCGTCATCTGGGATTTTCTCTACAACCGGACCAGAGACCAGGGAAGGAAGGGTTTGCCCATCTCAGCGCTGAGTGCCATAGATATTGCTCTGTGGGACATAAAGGGTAAGGCCAAGGGATTACCCATCTATAAACTACTCGGGGGAGCTTATCGAGAGAAGGCCCACGTCTATGCTACCGGTCTCTATGAGCCTCAGCATGTGCCCAGCGTAAAGGATGCCTTGGTTGAAGAGGCTTTGGGCTACAAAAAAGACGGCTTCTCCGCGATGAAACTCAAGATCGGGTACGGAATTGAGACAGATATGGAATACTTGAAGGCAGTGAGGGAGGCAATCGGTGATGATATGGTTCTGATGGTGGATGCCAACCACGCCTATAATGCCGCTGAGGCGATTCGGCTGGCCCGGAAGATGGAGAAGTACGATGTTTACTGGTTTGAGGAGCCAGTCCCACCCGAGGATATTGACGGTTATATCGAAGTGAAGCAGAAGTCAAATATTCTGATCACTGGTGGTGAGTGTGAATTTACTCGATACGGCTTCCGTGAGCTCATTACCCGGCGTGCGGTGGATATCCTCCAGCCCGACCTCTGTGGCACAGGTGGGTTTACCGAAATTATGAAAATCGTGGCCATGGCCAGTGCCTGGAATGTGCCCGTCATCCCTCATGTCTGGGGAACCAATGTTGGCCTGGCGGCCTCTCTGCAATTATTTGCTGTCCTGCCCCACTTCCCCGAGCGTCGATTCCCGGCCAAGCCATTCTTCGAGTATGACCGCTCACCCCATCCTTTCCGCAATAAGGTTACCCACGAGAAATTCATCATGAAAGATGGCTATCTTGATATTCCCGACCGTCCTGGCTTAGGAATAACCCTGGATATGGATTTTGTGAGCAAGCGCACCATTATTTAGGTTATCTTGAATTGTTACCTGATGACAATGGAGTGGATAAAAATTATATACAATAAATATTTCCAGAAATATACTTTTTGTTGTAAAATGGAAATAGTGCTAATCGGCGATAATAGCATCTTGATGCAAAGAAAGGATGTTAAATGTTAAAAGATGCTGATATTAACTTGACCTGCCGCCAGTGCGGTAAAGAATTTGTCTTGACCAGGGCGGAGCAAGAATTCTATGAGCTGAAGGGTTTCAGCTTACCCAGCCGCTGCAAGAAGTGCCGCTCAACCAGACAAACCCAACTTCAGCATCTCGTTTGTTCTCAGTGTGGAACGGAACTAGAAAAGGGGACATCTCTTTATTGTACCGCTTGCTTGGAAAGTGCTCACCTTGAGCTTGAGCAAAAAACCAAGCAAATCAAAATGGCGGCTAGTGCCACGCGAACCAAGCTAGAGGCTAGTGAGTCTCAGAAGGCGGAACTCGCTGAGTTACTTCGTCAGAAGGAGCAACTGGTAGCAGAGCTAGAGGGGGAGGTTAATCGTCTAAGCGAGGATTTAGATAAGGTGCAACAATTCTATGCCGCCGCCGGCTGGCTTCAACCAGCACTAGATGACATAGGAAAGAGATTGGGAGATTTAGAGCACGCCCAGCGTGAAATAACCTCGAAGATGCTCCAGACAATTCGTATAATGCAGGAGAGGTATGAGAATATCAGCCTACTGGAAATGATCAAGCGCAACCTGAGACAGTCCCTAAAGGAAGGTGCCTAGTCCCAAACGGCACTTACTCTGGTAAGAACCGAAAAGGCAGGATGATTCAAAAGGTTATCCTGCCTTCTTATTTCCCTAGGAGCGGGGATTCGCTACCCGAGGAAGGCAGCCCCTTACTTATTCGCTTGGCAATGGAGCCTACCATTCTTTTTTCAATCCATCCTCCAGCCGCCTGCTCAGCAATATAAAGCCTGTCATAAATCTCCCAGTCCTCCACAATCTTGCCGTCAGCGATTCGGCTAATGATGATTCCCATATTCATTATCTGCTTATCGGTAGCTCTATGCGTACCTTGCATTGTCCAGCGGCTTACCACTTCGTCCCCTTCGGCTATCAAATCCTCAACCGTAAAATGTAGGTCTGGGAAACTTGTACGAAGCCCGCTAACGAACCTTTTGAGGCCTACTGGACCTTTTATTTCATATCCGCCGGGACCGTAGTAGACATAGTTAGTATCGTAGAGCTCATCTACTATGTCCAAGTTCCCCTTATTGAAGACCTCTTGCCAAACGCGGTCGACCATAACCTTGTTTTCCTCTATTGACATAGCACTGCCTCCTTTCTATGCAACTTTGAAAAAATGTATGGGTATATTAAGACCGGTGTCATTGGTTGTCAAGACATCGAGCAAGTCTAGACTCTCAACGTGGTGAGCCGTCCAATACGAAACGGTGCAAGGGGTTACATCAAGTTTGGCTCACCAAACTGGAACTTCGCGCCTGGGTTCAAGCAGTAGTCTTTGCCTATAAAAGCGGCCTAGTCCAACCAGATACTGGATAAGCGCGTTGTCGACTTCAATAAAGATAACACCCTCTAGTAACACAAATTTACCACTCACAATGTAGGTATGAGAGAAGGTATGGCGAACTCACTGTGGCCCAGAATCTCAGCCCGAGTCAATTTACCTGAAGCAACATGGATGATTTCCTCAAATATTTGCTCTCCGACAGTCTGTATTGATTCCGTACCGTCCATTATCGTTCCAGCGTTTATATCAACATTATCCCTCATCTTCTTATAAAGTGTACTGTTGGAGGACACCTTTATCACTGGGGCAATAGGCGAACCAATTGGAGTTCCTCGTCCAGTAGTAAACACAATTACCTGAGCTCCAGCTGCTATCATTCCAGTATTACACACGACATCATGAGCTGGTCCATCCATTATCACTAATCCTTTTTGTACAGGTTTCTCAGCATACTTAACTACCTGTACTATAGGTGTAGTACCACCCTTGAGGATAGCGCCTAGTGATTTTTCTTCGAGAGTGGTTAGACCTCCCTCTATATTCCCCGGTGATGGCTCAGTTCCGCGTACATCAACACCCATAGACTTGATATTGGCATCTGTAGTCGATATCATTGTCCAGATGCGATTTCTGCTCTCGTTATTTGCTGCCCGTCTAGCTAGGACATGTTCAGCCCCCAGCATTTCAGGTGTCTCTGAAAAAATTACTGTTCCACCCTCAGCTATCAGTAAATCAGAGGCCACACCCAGTGATGGATTAGCCGTAAGCCCCGAAACAGCATCTGAACCACCACAGCTAGTACCCATAATCAGCTCCGAAATATCGACCAATTCTTGTCGGGCGGTCATTGCCTCTGTCAGAAGCTTCTTGGCTAATTTCTTTCCCTCGGCTACACAATTGGTTGTGCCACCTACCTCTTGAATACTAATTGTCTCAAACCTCTGCCCAACTTTGGGCAGCTCTTCAGCGATTAACGCAGGAGTAAGTAGTTCACAGCCTAGGCCAATCAGTAATACACTGGCTACATTAGGGTTACTGCAGAAACCAGCCATAACTCGAATCATATGTTCCTTTTCCTCACCAAGGTGGCCACAGCCATGCCGATGAACTGCGCTAACCGTACCCTTTATCTCTTTACAAATAATTTGTGCCACGGTAGAGGCGCAGATTGTGGTAGGAAAAATTAGGACATGATTTCGCACTCCAACAGTGCCATTACTTCTTCGGTATCCCCAAAATTTCATCGTTTGCTACCTTGACCCCTTAGACCTCCAACATTATGACACTCTATCTACCAACTATATAACCACTCAACTCACTTAATCAACCCTTAAAAGACAGTCAGGGTGAATACGTGTATAAAATAGCCTGGACACACGTATAACTGAAATATGTTCTGGCCGATTGAAAACAAATCACTCCTTGCATTAGAATTCTTGAGATGTTAAGTATCCGCACTGACTGGTTTTGCCGAAGAATCGACACACGCAATAATGAAAGTGCCATCATAATATTGAAGGGCGGTAGCAAGACCAACCGACTAAGTAAAGAACAAGCCAAGGATTTTTATGAAACCAGAGTAAATTTGAGAATCATTAAGGAGGGCAGACAATGAGATTAAAAGACAAAGTAGCAATAGTTACCGGTGGTGGGATAGGTATTGGCAGGGCTATTTCCTACGCTTTTGCCTCTGAAGGGGCAGCCGTAGTTCTAGCAGCACGTACGCTTTCTAGGTTAAATGAAGTAGCCGAAGACATAAAATCTGGAGGTGGAAAGGCAAAAGCTATACAAACCGATATTTCTGATGAAAAGCAGGTACAGCACATGATAGCTCAGACTCTCAACGAGTATGGCCAGGTTGATATATTGGTTAATAATAGCGGTATTACTGGGCCTACTGCTAATGTAGTCGACATGGATCTGAATGAATGGAATGAGGTACTAGCAGTAAATCTAACCGGTGCCATGCTCTGTGCCAGAGAAGTGCTCAAGACTATGATTGTTCGTAAGAGTGGTAGCATTATCAATATTGGCTCCGAGGGTGGAAGGTCAGGGTACCCGCTGAGAAGTCCGTACTGTGTCTCTAAAATGGGCATCATAGGTCTTACTGAAACACTAGCTATTGAAGTAGGAGAGTACAATATTCGCGTTAACTGCATCAGCCCTGCCGCAGTCAGAGGAGAGCGTATCACCAATCGCTTGAAAGCTAGGGCTAAAGCTATGGACATTTCCTATGATGAGGCGATGAATAGACTTACCAGCAACTATTCCCTTAAGAGAATTGCCGAACCATCTGAGGTAGCCACTGCCGCGGTATTCTTGGCCTCAGATGAGGCAAGCGCCATAACTGGTCATACCCTCGTTGTTAACTGCGGCATGCATATAGTGCATTAGAGTATCAAGTCTGAATCGGCAGTAAATAAACAAGGTCAAAACTAACTAAATCCCTAGCCGCGTAAAAACGAGGGATATATTCCGCACAAAGTGACGTCATTTAAAAATGGAGAGAGGCATAGTATCTAGAGATCGTACTAAGTCGGTGAGGTTTGAAGATAGTCTGAGGCTTTATGAGTCCATTCTAAACTGACTACTTACATGTGTAGTACTTTACTAAGGAATTGCTTCGTACGCTCGTGGCTGGAGGTAAAGAATTTTTCCGGTGTGGCTTCATCGATAATCTGCCCCTCATCCATGAGAATCATGCGGTTGGCAGCGGCACGCGCAAATCCCATCTCGTGCGAAACTACAACCATAGTCATTCCCTCCTTGGCTAGGGCTAACATCACATCCAACACTTCTTTGATCATCTCAGGGTCGAGTGCACTGGTTGGTTCATCGAATAGCATGATTTTGGGATTCATCGCTAAGGCCCGCGCAATAGCCACGCGCTGCTGCTGCCCGCCAGAAAGTTGGATGGGGTAAGCCGAGGCTTTATCCGGAATTCCCACTTTTATCAAAAGATCAAGGGCATTTTTCTGTGATTCATCTCTGGGACGTTTACGCACTACGCGTTGCGTCAGCGTCAGGTTTTCCATCGCCGTGAGGTGAGCAAACAAATTAAACGATTGGAACACCATCCCAATTTCTCTGCGGACGGCATTGATATTCTGGGCAGTGTCCAAAGGAATGCCATCCACCACAATTCTGCCCGCATCGTATTCCTCAAGACGATTGATGCAGCGCAGTAAGGTAGACTTACCCGATCCAGAGGGGCCGATAATCACAACCACTTCACCCTTATGCACATCCAAGCTTACCCCCCGGAGTGCATGAACTCTGCCGAAGTGCTTATGAATATCCTCAATATGTATAATGGGTTCCATTTTGCTTATCTTTCAAAGTGAGTCTTTTTCTCGATCCAGGCTATTCCGCGAGATGAGAACAAGGTCATTATCAAATATAACAAGGCGACCATTGTCCACACCTCGATGGGGTTAAAGTTGACGGCCATAAATTCACGCCCTCGACGGGTCAAATCAGCTACTGCTACCACACTGACGAGGCATGAATCCTTGAGCAAAGCAATAAACTCATTGCCCACTGGCGGCAAAACCACACGGACTGCCTGAGGTAATATCACGTGGCGCATGGACTGGAAAGGTGTCATTCCTAGGCTACGGGCGGCTTCCGTCTGGCCTTTGGGAATACTCTGAATGCCGGCTCGATAAATCTCGCTCATGTAAGCTCCATAGCAAACTGTTAGGCCGGTAATAGCAGTAAAAATCGCGTTGGCCCTATAGTTAGCCAAAGCCGCGATATTGAGCCACTGCCCAATCCCTTGGATCACTATTGGGAAGGCAAAATACCACCAGATTAACTGTACCAGAAGAGGGATACCTCGGACTATTTCAACGTAGAGCGTGGCAACGCCACGAATAAACGGGTTCCGTGAGAGCCGCCCCAAGCCCCCAATCATACCCACTACCAAAATAAACATAAACGACATAACCGTAATAAAAACGGTTACGATGATACCATCACGCACAAAGAGTAGAATACGCCAGAAGGGATCGGCTTTTACCGTAACCAAAATTACCGTCAAGCCAACCACCAAAACCACAAGGCCCCACCAGGGGTCAATGCGTGTGA
>JAUWBK010000103.1 GCA_030605045.1 Dehalococcoidia bacterium | reverse complement strand
GTGGACAATTATATCCACGTCGTCATGCCGATGTTTGTCCAGTGGTAATAAATCCGCTTCCAAATAACCGGTCTGCTATCGGATTTACCGCTTGTCATTTTGCGCCGTTTGATATTTGAATTGATAACTCCTAAAAAGTGAAACATAAAGAATAGCTCGGCACCAAATCCGTGCCGAGCTAAATTTTACCGTTACGATAGCACAGGTTCAGACTTAGCTATCTTCAATCCCTAGGTCTTTGATATAATCAATCGTATCCTGAATAGTTATTATTTTTTCAGCGTCTTCATCCGGTATCTCAACCTTCCGAGATGGATTGCTAAATTCCTCTTCTAAAGACATTATTAGTTCTACCAAATCTAGAGAGTCGGCACCTAAATTTTCAACGAAGCTAGCTGAAGGTACCACCTCCGACTCCTCTACCCCCAACTGCTCCACAATTATTGACTTTATCCGCTCAAAGATAGTCGCCACTTTTACCCCCTTTCCAGGATCTTTCATCTTTCGGCAAGAGCGCTAACTGAGCCTAAAACTCCATTAACAAATTTTGACGAATTATCACTACCAAACTTCTTGGCCAGCTCAACCGCCTCATTTATGGCTACTTTGACTGACACTCTATTATCAAATAAAATTTCAAAGATTGCAAGTCTGAGAATGTTCCTATCGATTATCGATATTTGTTCTATTGGCCAAGCCGGAGCAAACCTTTGAATATTACGGTCAATCTTCTCTTTATTCTGGAGCACCTGGCTTACCAGTTCTCGGACAAAAGCATTATTTTCCTCAGACAGTTCTCCCTCAGCCAAGAGACGGCTGACCACAGCCTCCACCTCGTGCTTTGTGGAGTCAATTTCATATAGTGCCTGGAGAGCAATAGCCCTTGCTTTTCGTCGTGGTCCGTTCATAGATTACCCCAAAAACCTAAGCTAATATTATAGCACGCCAGTCGATATATTCTCTAGCTTGACACCTTAAGGCGATAATTGTTACACTTCCTTTATCCTTCTGAGAGTTGCCTTTTTATTAACTAGTAAAGCAGGTCACCGTGGTGAATAAAATTGGTGTTCTCTATCACCCTATGATTGAAGCTGCCTTTATTAAGGCCAAGCAATTACAAGACTTTTTAGTCGCTAACGGTGTTTCAATTTGGCTATGTTCTGCCTGGGAAAGAGAAAAGGCCAAGGCTCAGCTAAATGATACCGACTTAATTCTTAGTGTTGGCGGTGATGGCACCATTCTGCGTTCGGCGCAAGCGGTAGTCCCCGAGATGATCCCTATTACTGGGATAAACTTAGGCAATCTAGGCTTTATGACTGAACTCAGCACTGATGAGGCTCTGGAGAAGTTACCTGCCTTACTGGCCGGAGAGGGCTGGATTGATGAGCGGGCAATGCTTGAAGCCGAACTTGCGGCTACCGATCAAGAACCACCTCGCATCTTTCATGCCTTGAACGATGTCGTTGTGGCACGGGGGGCAATTGCACGACTAGTCCGCATCGAAGCCAGCATTGATGGTCAGTATTTAGCTACTTATAAAGCTGATGGGGTGATTGTGGCTACCGCCACGGGCAGTACCGGTTACTCGCTGGCCGCGGGGGGCCCTATCCTCTATCCTCAGTCTAAGGATTCCCTCCTGATACCAATAACACCTCACCTTAGCTCAGCTTACGCGCTGGTATTACCATCAAAAACGATGGTCCAACTGCGCGTTATGGTAACTCATGAGGCAACACTGAGCATTGATGGTCATATTAATCTACCTTTATCAGACGGCGCCATGATTACGGTAAAACATAGCCCAAATACGGTTCGATTTTTAAGAATTCATCCCCAAAATACTTTTTATCGTTCCCTAGAAGAAAAACTGAAAGGAAAGCAGTAGATTGAATCAAGTCGAAAAAGCCAAAATCCAAGATGTACCGCAGATACATCGGTTAATTAACTATTTTGCCGATAGGGGTGAGATGCTGCCCCGGGCGCTGAGCGAAATCTACGAAAATATCCGGGATTATTTCGTCATCAGGCAGGGTGAGCAAGTCATTGCCTGTGCCGCACTGCATGTTTGCTGGTCAGACCTAGCCGAGATAAAGTCAGTAGCCGTGGCCGAGGACAGCCAAAAACAAGGCATCGGTGCCCATCTAATCGAAGCCTGCCTTGAGGAAGCTAAGGAACTCGGTATTGCTACTGTTTTTTGCCTGACTTACCAGCCCGGGTTTTTTGAGAAGTTTGGTCTTTCTCAGGTAGACAAGATGGAGCTACCACGTAAGGTTTGGACGGAATGCTATCGCTGTCCCAAATTTCCCGATTGTGATGAGGTAGCGCTCGTTCGTAACTTGGAGGTTTAAGTTTGGTGGAAAAGACACTGTCGAGCCAACTAATTTATGAGGGGCGAGCGGTAAAGCTCAGGGTTGATACCGTGCAGATGGCTAACGGTCGGGAAACGACACGCGAGATTGTGGAGCATAGTGATTGTATTGCTATTATCGCTATCGATGCTGATAATAATGTCCTGCTGGTGAAGCAGTTTCGCAAACCGGTGGAGAAAGAGCTACTGGAAATACCGGCAGGCGGCATTGACCACGGTGAAGATCCAGAAGCTTCCGTCCGCCGCGAGCTGCGTGAGGAAACCGGTTACCTACCGCAAAAGGTGGTGAGATTAGGTGGTTTCTACTCGGCACCGGGTTACTGCAGTGAATACCTCCATCTTTATCTGGCGACTGACCTTGTCCCCAGCCAATTATTCGCCGAAGATACTGAAGAGATTAGTTTAGTCCGCGTGCCGGTGACTCAGATTCCCAGTCTGATTACTTCCGGCAAAATTTGCGATGCCAAGAGCATCGCCGGGTTGCTTACCTATTTAGAGTATCTCAAAGGGCAACCAAAGACGGATTAGCACAGTTTGTCCGATAGCCTTCGACCACCCAAAAGATGCATATGGAGATGAGGCACTATCTGTCCTCCCTGCTCACCACTGCTAACCACCAGGCGATAGCCACTCTCAGCAACACCCTCCTCCTGAGCCAGTTTATTGGCCACTTTGGCCATATGTCCGATAAGAGGTGTCTCGGCATCAGTTAACTGAGCGAGGGAAGGAATATGCCGCTTCGGTATGATCAGCACATGCGTCGGTGCCAAAGGGTGAATATCACGGAAAGCAATCACCTCTTCATCCTGATACAGGGTTTCACTGGGTAGCTTACCGGCAACAATCTGGCAGAAAATGCAATCCATCATTATTTCCTCTCCCTTCGGTATTTAGCCTTGCCCTGCTCAAATAAGTCCTCCCCATAAATATCATTAGCCACAATCGCCGGGAAGTTCTCTACCGTAAGCAATCGGATAGCCTCAGGGCCCAAATCCTCATAGGCGATAATCTCTACCTTTTTAATGCACTGGGCGAGCAAAGCCCCGGCACCACCGATAGCAACGAAATAAACCGCCTTATACTTTTGCATCGCCTCCTTTACCGCCAGTGAGCGACCACCTTTACCAATCATGGCTCTGATTCCAGAGGCAAGAAGACGAGGAGTGTATATGTCCATACGGGTGCTGGTAGTAGGCCCGGCGGAACCAATAATCCGACCCGGTCGGGCTGGGGACGGCCCCGTGTAATATATCGTTTGCCCTCTAAGAGAAAAAGGAGGTTTTTCCCTCTTCTCCAGAGCTTGGGTAAGTCGCTGGTGGGCGGCATCACGAGCCGTATAGATAACTCCAGAAATCAGCACCGGAGTGCCTACGGTCAATTCCTCTATCGTTTTAGCACCAATGGGTGATGTAATCGATATTACGTCCATCTATAGTTTAGCCTCTTTATGACGAGCGCTATGGCACTGGAAATTAATCGCTACCGGCAGGCTGGTAATATGCGTCGGCCTAACCTCAGCATGTACTGCCAGGGCGGTGGTGCTACCACCCAGGCCCAAGGGCCCGATACCCAAATCATTGATACGAGACAGAAGCTCTTGCTCAAGTTCCGCCACTTCAGGGTCAGGATTCGGTTTACCTACCGGTCGTAACAATGCCTTCTTCGCCAGCAGCATTACCTCTTCTGCGGTACCACCGATACCCAGACCGATGATTAGTGGCGGACAGGGATTAGCCCCAGCCTCATCAACAGTCATGACCACCAGGTCAATAATACCTTCCCGGCCATCACCCGGCCTTAGTATCGCCAATTTGCTCATATTCTCGGAACCGGCTCCCTTGGGCAGACAAATAACCCTGACCCGGTCACCGGGCACGATTTCAGTGTGAATCACGGGAGGGGTGTTATCCTTGGTGTTTTTCCGCGCCGAGAACGGCTGGCTGACCATGGATTTGCGCAGGTAGCCTTGAGTATAGCCCTGGCGTACCCCCTCGGTCACGGCGGTATACAGGTCATCACCGATAATGTGAGCTTCCTGACCGACTTCAAGAAAGACCACCACCGTGCCGCAGTCCTGACACAGCGGCAGATTTTTTCGTTCCGCAATCTGGGCATTCTCGATGAGTTGGTGCAGAATTTCTTTACCCAGAGGGGACTCTTCGGTCTGC
>JAUWBK010000085.1 GCA_030605045.1 Dehalococcoidia bacterium | reverse complement strand
GGAAGTAAACGTGGAGGCGGTGCTAAAGTCTTTTATGGTGAGCACACCGATACAGCTGCATGATTGCTGCCCGTTTTCTGATGGTGCGGCTGCCGTCATTTTAGCTTCAGAAGAGGTAGCCAAGAAACTTACTGACAAGCCAGTCTATATGATTGGTGTGGGTCAATCTTCCTCCGGTCCTCTGGCCAACCAGCAGGAGTATTTGCCACGACTCAGGGCCAGGGAAATATCATCGAAGCAAGCCTATGATATGGCCGGGGTCAAGCCTGAGGATATTGATGTCTGTGAGCTTCACGATTGCTTCAGTATTGCCAGTCTGATTGCTGCCGAAGGGCTCGGCTTCTTTGAGTTTGGCAAGTCAGGTGAAGCCTGGACGAAAGGTGAAGCTGACATTGGCGGCAAGGTAGCCATAAATCCATCTGGCGGGCTAAAGTCTAAGGGGCATCCTATTGGCGCCACAGGCGCCGGTCAGGTCTATGAGATAGCCAAACAATTAAGAGGTGAAGTAGAGCCAGAGCGGCAGGTACAAGGTGCCAGAATCGGGATGACCGATACCTTGGGTGGTGATGGCGGCACACTGGTTAACATGGTCCTGCAGCGGGGTTGGTAACAATACGTGATTTAGTTTCTATGGAGGCTGGAAATGGAATATAAACTTACTTTCAAAGACTTTAACGAGGGACTGAAGGAAAATAAGTTACTGGGCTTAAAATGTGAGGAATGTGGCACAATTACGGTACCGCCAAAGATGGTTTGTCGGAAATGTGCCAGTCCAGATATGGAAGTCGTTGAACTCAAGGGCACCGGTAAGATTCAAACCTTTACCACTTGTAATGTCGCCCCGGAAGGGCGTGAAGATGAGGTTCCCTATGTTATCTTGCTGGTTGAGCTTGATGAAGGCCCCTGGATAATGGGTAACTTGACTGGCACTGACCCGACTACGGCAACTATGGAATTAATCGGCAAAAGGGTAAAGATGACAGAAACCAAGGTATTCGCCGGCGATAAGTATTCTGCCGGTGAGGGCGCCAGACCGCTCTTTAGCCTGGAAACATAAATATCTAAATCCTAAAATCAAAACAATATCAAATGACCAAAATCCAAAAGATTTTATATTACACTGTTTAGGACTCAGTGCTTGGATATTAGGATTTTATGGCTGACGGAGAAAAGAAAAGAGCCATCAACCGGCTGAAAACAATGTATCCACTTCGGGCACTGGTTGACGGGATGTATGAGCGGGCGGTTGAAGCCAGTAAGGAGGGGAAGCCGGTCGCCTGGTGCATGGTCAACTGGTGGGGAGGTGATGCCGTCCTCAGGGCAATGGAGGTGGCGGCGATTTACCCGGAAGATTACGGTGCTGTCTGCGCTGCTTTCGGGACTGCTCCAACTTACCTGGCGCAATCTGATTCGGATGGTTTTCCCAGCCATATGTGCGGCTACGCCCGCAATTGCCTCGGCTACGCGGCGCGAATGAAGGATTTGGGCGAAATCCCACCCGAGGCCCCCATGGGAGGCATGCCCAAACCCACTTTGTTACTCAGCTCAGGTTATTTTTGTGATACCAGGTATAAGTGGTTTCAGGCGCTGGGGCGTTACCTGGACGCCCCGGTGTGGGTATTGGAGATGCCCCACCCCGGGGTAAAAGAGAGTCGGATGGAAGGGGTGCGTGAGCACAATATCAAGTTCCTGGTGGAAGAGCTGAGAGAGTTTATTGCCTTTCTGGAAAATCTGCTAGGTAAGAAGATGGACCGGGATAGATTAGCCGAGATAATTGACGACACAATAGAGATGAATCGGGTTTGGCATGAGGTGAACGAATTGCGCAAGGCGAGACCCTGCCCGATGCATTCCCGTGATTTCTGGAGTAGTATGCCCGCCTCCCTCTATATGGCGGCTGACCCCAAGGTAACCGCCGACTTGTATCGGCAGATGTATGATGAAGCAAAGTCTATGGTGGATAATCATATCGGGGCGGTTGAAGAAGAAAAATATCGACTTGCTTTTGCCGAACTGCCGCCATGGCATAGCTTGGGCTTTTTCAATCAACTGGCGGAGAGGGGCTGGAATTTTGTCATTGAGAGCTGGGCGTATCACCCACCCAAGCCGATAGATTTGAGCAAGGTCAGCGACCCTCTGGAACGCGTTGCCAATTTAACTTATCAATACTTTTCTGGCTATTTTGAGGATGCCTTCAACACCGGGGACTGGTGGGGGTATTTTGCGCATCCTTATCTCGAGTTCGTCAGGGAATATCAGTGTGACGGGATAATGCTTCATCCCCTGCTTACCTGTCGCACGGCGACGAATCACTTAATGGTGGTTCAGGACCAGCTAATGACAAAGCTTAAAGTGCCTTCCTTGATAATCGAGGGGGACATCGTTGACCTCAACCTCTTTGACCCCGCCGATGCCCTGAGGAAAGCGGAGACCTTTGAGGAGACCATGAGCCATTACCAGAAAGTGAGGAAAGAGGCCGGGTTGGCGTGGTAACAGGTAAAATCAACCATACGGAGATTCTATCAGTGGCAGAAGCGGGACTGAGTAAAACCAAGCAAATTTATCAAGACCGGACGCGTCGAGTTAAAGAACTTAAAGCCGAGGGAAAGAAGGTAATCGGCTACCTCGATATCTATCCCGTTTTGGAAATGTTAACCGCGCTTGATTTAGTCCCCTATCGTATATTAGGTGATATGCGTGAACCAATAACCAAGGCCGATACCTGTCTGCCTACCGTGGTTTGCCCGTTTCTTCGTAGTGTTATGGACCTGGGCTTGAAGGGAAAGTATAACTTCTTAGATGGGGTAGTCATGGCGCACGGCTGTGAAGTGAGTGAGAAAACGGCTCATATCTGGCGCACCTATCTGAACCCTTCTTATGCCCACTTTATCGATACCCCTCACACCACCCACGCCGCTGCCCAGAGGCAGCATAAGGAGTTACTCAAGGATTTTAAACGGACACTGGAATCATTTACCGGAAAAGAACTTTCTATAGAAAAGCTCAAGGAAGCGATAAAAATCCATAATGAGCAGCGAGCTTTAGTGCGGGAGCTATATGATTTAAAGAAGCCTGACCCTCCGCTTATCTCCGGAGTAGAAACGCTTCAGGTGATGGTGGCTCTGGCAAGTCTACCGGTGGCAGAAGGAAATGAGCTATTGCGGCAGGTTATCAGTGAGGTGAAACAGCGTAAGGATGGCCCCGCCAAGAAACCGGCCAGGCTTCTGGTCTGGGGTAGTATTATCGATGACATAGCGCTTATTGACATGATGGAAAGCATTGGGGCTGACGTGGTCATGGATGATACTGTTCTTGGCAGTCGAGCCTATTTTTCGCCGGTGGCGCTTACCGCGGACCCGCTGGATGGGTTAGCCCACCGCTATCTGGTGGAGCTTAAGAGTCCCCGCACTTTCCGTGAGACAGTTCTCAGTGAGACTAAGCGGAAAGATTATATGACCGACCTGGAAAACAGGTTTGGCTATCTGAAAGATTATGCTAGAGAATGGAAGGTCAACGGAGTAATCCTTCAGGCACTGAGGTATTGCGATATTCATGGTTATGAAGTGCCCGGGCTTAAGGATTATCTTGCTAGCATTGGCTTGCCCAGTATCTATCTGGAACACGACTATAGCGAGGCGGCACTGGCGCAGTTAAGGACGAGAGTTCAAGCCTTCCTTGAGGTAATTAGCTAATTTGAAATCAAGAAATCCGCTTTATTTTGCTGGTATTGACCTCGGTTCCACCATGACCAAGGTGGTCATTATCGATGAGGGCGAGGTAATTCGCGCTCGTGTGGAGAGTCATACTGGTGCCGAGCACCGTCGCCTGGCCAATAAGGTGATGGAGCAGGCACTGGAGCAGGCTAATTTACCCTTTGCTGAGATTACCTATGTGGTCGCCACCGGCTATGGCCGCATCAACGTGCCCTTTGCCGATAGTCAGATTACCGAATTAACCTGCCACGCCCGGGGGGTGTCCAGTCTCTTCCCTTCGGTCAGGACGGCACTTGATATCGGGGGGCAAGATGCCAAGGGGCTCAAGATAAGAGATGGCAAGCTGATTGACTTTGTCATGAATGACAAGTGTGCCGCCGGAACAGGCCGATTTTTGGAAGTCATCGCCAAAGCGCTCGGCCTCAGGCTGGAAGAGCTGGGCAGCATTTCCTTAAAATCGACCAACAAGGTCAATATCAGTAACACCTGTACTATTTTTGCCCAGCAGGAAGTCGTCTCTCGTCTTTCTGATGGAGTTCCGTTAGAAGACGTTGTCGCTGGGCTTCATGAGGCTATCGCCAGCCGGACGGTTGGCATGCTGAAGAGATTGAAGATAGAACCTGATGTCGTGTTTACCGGGGGTGTCGCCAAAAATAGCGGGGTGGTCAAGGCGGTGAGAGAGAATTTAGGAAGTGAAATTCTGGTTCCCGATGACCCGCTAATCAGCGGGGCGCTGGGTGCCGCCCTTCTAGGCAAAGAACTTACCCTAAAAGCTTTAGAAAAAGGGGAGTCTGTCCAGAAGAAAGAGCGCCGCCTGACGGAAGTCACGTTCTTTAATCAAGAGAGTTAATATGACTTATTTTATGGGCATTGATATTGGTTCGGGAACCAGTAAGGGAGTTATCACCAAGGATGGTGAGCTTTTGACTTACCATTTGCTTCCTTCTGGAGTAAATTACCGTGCCGTAGCCGAAAAATTAAGGGAGGAACTTCTGGCAAAAGCCAAACTGTCTCCCGAAGACATAGCCTATACCGTAGCCACCGGGCAGGGTGCAGCCAATGTTGCCTTCAGTGACCAGCAAGTTACCGATATCCGCTGCTGTGCCCGAGGCATAAGCCGTATTTTCCCTTCGGTGCGGACGGTGATTGATGTGCAGGCGCAGTCCAGTCAGGTAATTCGGCTCAGTGAGAGCGGGCGGGTAATCAATTTTGTGGTCAGCGAAAAGTGTGCTGCGGGCAGCGGGCGCTTTCTGGAAGTCATCGCCAATGTCCTCCAGATAGAGCTTAAGGATATTGGCGTTTTATCCTTAAAGTCAAAAAATCCGGTCGCTTTTACTACCGGTTGTGCCGTCTTTGGTGAGTCGGAGGCTATTTCCAGGGTGGCTGAGGGCAGTGCCAAGGAGGATATTCTGGCCGGGGTGCACCAGGCGCTGGCCGACAAGATATCCGCCCTCATCGAGAGGGTTGGGTTGGAGGAGGGCTGTGCCATCAGCGGCGGCGGTGGACTTGACGTTGGGCTGATTAAAAGGGTGGAGGAGAAACTGGGGATTAAATTACTGATGCCCCATCAGCCCCAGATGGTTACCGCTTTTGGTGCCGCCATCATGGCTGAGGAGATGGTGCAGTTGGCTGGGTGAAATTAAAAAGGGCGCCAGCCTCCGCCTCTCGTTTATTAATGGTCACCAGCGCCCTTGTTGTTTTTGCTCTACCATATCCTTGATTACCTTGCTACTGGGCAAACCTTAATACAAATACCACAGGCTAAGCCCTTCTCACGCAGCCCAGTCCAGTTTATCCAGCACCTCCTAACATCTGTTC
>JAUWBK010000063.1 GCA_030605045.1 Dehalococcoidia bacterium | reverse complement strand
CAGCCATATATTCTGCCGGGTAGTTTGCCTTGAGATAGGCGGTTTGATAGGCGATGAGGGCATAACTCACACTGTGAGCCTTATTGAAGGCGTAGCCGGCGAAGGGCTCAATGAGGGCAAAGACCTCAGCTGCTATCCCGGGTGAGAATCCATTTTTCTTAGCCCCGGCAATAAAGTTGCGCCTTTCCTTCTTCATAACCTCGGGAATCTTCTTACCCATTGCCTTGCGGAAGATATCAGCCTGTCCCAGGCTATAGCCAGCAAAGGTCTGCACAATAAACAGCACCTGGTCCTGATAAACAATCACACCATGGGTTTCCTCAAGAATACTGGCCAGGGCGGGGTGGGGATAGCGGATGGGCTGACGACCGTGCTTAGCGTCGATGAAGGTCGGGATATGCTCCATAGGTCCAGGGCGATACAAAGCCACCATGGCAGCAATATCGTTGAAGGTGGTTGGCTTAAGCTCCTTGATATAGCGGCGCATACCCGCCCCCTCCAGTTGAAATACACCGGTAGTTTCCCCTGAGGATAGCAGGTCAAAGGTCTTGGCATCATCCATCGGGATATTATGCAGGTCAATATCAACACCGTGGTTCTGGTAGATAATCTCTTTTGCCTTACCCAAGATGGTGAGGTTAGCCAGGCCAAGAAAGTCCATTATCAACAGACCAATCTGGGCAATATCCTCCATGGAGAACTGGGTCATCACTGATTCCTGACCGTTAACCTTGCTTCCCCACTGCAGCGGGACATACCTGGCGAGCGGTTCTTTAGAGATAACAACACCGGCGGCATGAGTGCTGGCATGGCGGGCGATACCTTCCACCCTCCTGGCGGAGTCAACCAGGTTGCGAATTATGGGGTCTTCCTCATAAATATTCCTGAGTTCGTTATTCTCACTGAGGGCTCGGCTCAGGGTCATGGTCGGTGAATAAGGGACCAGCCGGGCAACACGGTCAACATCACTATAGGTCATACCCAATGCCCGACCGACATCCCTGATGGCAGCCTTGGCACCCAGCGTGCCGAAGGTAATAATCTGGGCAACATGGTCTTGCCCGTACTTCTGCGAGACGTAGGCAATGACCTCGTCACGACGGTCGTCCTGAAAATCCAAATCGATATCCGGCATTTCCTGACGCTCTAGATTGAGAAAGTGCTCAAAGACAAGTTTATGCTCAATAGGGTCAACGGCAGTAATACCCAAGCAGTGAAGGACAATGCTGGCGGCGGCACTACCCCGAACGCCAAACAGGATATTGCGTTTTTTGGCAAAGGAGATGATATCCCAGACAACCAGGAAATAGTTGGCAAACTGGGTCTTCCTTATCACTTCCAATTCATAGTCAAGCCGCTGCTCTATCTCCGGGGTGGGCTGGGGGTAAAAATGGTGCAGATTCTGGTGACAGAGTTCAGCCAGAAACTGGTCCGCCGTTTTTCCTTCCGGCAGCTCCATCTCCGGCAGATGAAGGCGCCCAAACTCGAGCTTGAGGTCACACATCTCAGCAATGCGCCGGGTGTTCTCCAGCGCCTCAGGGATATCACGGTAAAGCTCGGCCATCTCCTCCGTACTCTTAAGGTAGAAGAAGTCTCCAGGCATCTTCAGTCGCTTGTCATCGTGGACGGAAGCATTAGTGCCAATGCACAGCAGCAGGTCGTGGGCCGAGGCATCCTCACGATTGATATAGTGGACGTCATTAGTCGCCACCAGGGGAATATCAAGCTCACGGCTTATGGCAATGAGCGCCTGGTTGAGTTGTTCCAGCTCGGGGATGGGATGTCGCTGCACTTCCAGGTAGAAATCACCAAAGGTTTGCTGGTACCACAAGGCGGCCTGTTTCGCCTCTTCAAGACGCCCATCACGAATAAGCTGGGGAACCTCACCAACGATACAGCTGGTAAGGGCAATAAGACCGTCGTGATATTGCTCCAGAAGTTCTTTATCAACCCTCGGTTTATAGTAGAAACTCTCAAGATGTGCCTTGGTGATGAGCTGAATTAGATTTTGATATCCGGTCTGATTTTTGGCGAGGACGATGAGGTGGTAATTGTTTTTACCACCAGGCTCACGACTGAAGCGGCTGCCTTGAGCGAGATAAATCTCGCAGCCGATAATCGGCTTTATCCCCACCTCCCCAGCGGCCTGGTAAAACTCGATGACGCCAAACATTGCGCCATGGTCGGTAATCGCCATGCTGTCCATACCCAGCTCTTTGGCTCGCGATACCAGTTGCGGAATGCGGCACATGCCGTCAAGTAGACTATATTCGGTATGGACATGGAGGTGAGTAAACATCGCCCTCTTTTAGCTCAGCGTTTAACTAATTATATAACACAGGGTCAGTTTTTGGGTATCATTTTTAACCTTAAAATTGTAAAATCTTGATACTGAATAACGGAGAAAAAATTGAAAATCCTTATTACTACTGCTAAGTGGTTATTTATCTTGTGTCTGCCCTGGCTGCTGCTTTCGGCCAGCATTGGCGGGGCGGCAAATAGCCTGTCGCTGTATAAATATGGCTTTGAGAAGTATAACGTCAGCCAGACGACAGGCCTAGCTGAAGCAGAGCTGGAGAAGGCAGCCACCGGGCTGATTCAATATTTTAACTCTGATGAGGAAAATATTAGCTTAACGGTGGTCAAAGATGGCGAGTCCTTTGTGCTGTTTAATGAGAAAGAGGTCGCTCACCTGAAGGATGTCAAAGGGTTATTTCGGCTGGACTACTGGGTTTTGCTGGGGACACTAGTTTATGCACTAGCCTATGCCGGGGTCAGTCTATGGCGAAAAAACTGGCGGCAACTGGCGTGGGGACTCATTGGGGGGAGTGGCCTCACCCTGGCCCTGATGCTGGCGCTGGGAATAGGGGCACTACTGAACTTCAACCAGTTATTTTTACAGTTACACTTCATCAGCTTCACCAATGAGCTCTGGCTGCTTGACCCGACCAAGGACTACCTGATAATGCTCTTTCCGCGGGGCTTCTGGTATGAGGCAACCTTATTCTGTGCCGTAGCGACAGCGGTGGGGGCGGTGGTGCTGGGTGGGGTGGGAATTTTTGTCTATTCTTCCTCTTCCGCCGGCCGCAAACGCGGATAGACAATGGAAACGATAATCAGGGCTACCCCGCCTACCATAAGGCCAATGCCCAGAGTCTGCATCGGTGCTGCCAAGTCGGCAATTAAGCCCGTTAGCCAGGTCTGAAGAGATGGCGGCATATCCGGCAGCGGCACACTAGGCAGAAAATTCCGAGTCGCCCAAACGCCGGCATAGTCAAGAGCACCGTAAATCAAGAAGGTAATGCCCAGCTCACGAGTGGCGCCCTTGACACTGCGGTGTAAGAGAATAATGCCCAGTACCAGCAGCACCATCAAGCCAATCAGGGCGTAGTAAGCCGTCTGGACATAGCTGAGATACTCTCTAACTAGCTGGAGTTGGGGCATAACCTCCGGAGGAATTGAACTCTCATCGAATTCAAATTCTGATGGTATTTCTTCGGCAAATTCCTGATAAAATTGCTCAAAATACTGCTCTAACACGCCCGGGGGTGCGGCGGCAACTTCTGGAGGTAAACTATCAATGTTTTCCTGGAAAAGCAGCCACATTCTGTCTCTTAAATCTGCCTTCAGTGGTTCCAGTGAAATCTGCAGACTCAAACTTTCACTTTTCCCCAGCAAATAGTCATAGCCGGAATAGACGGCGGCACTTACCTGTTCCTTAAGCCAAGGCTCATTATCCTCAATGGTGCTATATAGAGCTTCCTCCAGAAATCGCTGCTCCGGCGGGATTTGCCCGCTGAGCTGTCCTTCGGTTACTTCTCTTGCCAGCGTTGCAACATCGAGCCTGTCCACCTGAGCGACGATAAAATCCGGATTGAGGAGAGTATTATTCAGAGTAAACAACGTGCCAAACACCGCCAGCGACAGGAAAAGGAGTAAAGTCAAAATAGTGAGCGCCAGACCTTTTAGAAAATTCATTTGAACCTCCACTATAGCTTAATCCTGAAGCCAAGCTTGGGTAGTATTTTATCACACCGAAGGGCGAATTACACCAGCAACCTGAGCGGGAAATAAAATTGTCCCCAAATTACCCATAAGGTTGACTACGGAGAAAGCATCTAGTAGAATTATCTAGCAATGGGCGGTTAGCTCAGTTGGTTAGAGCGCTGCGTTGACATCGCAGAGGTCAGTGGTTCAAGTCCTCTACCGCCCACATTATTGTTTGTCAACTCAGAGAATCAAGCAAAATATTACCAGAGGAGGTTAAAAATGCCCGACTATTTAGCGACACTGGCGGAAGGAGTCCGCACCGGAAACGAAAAATTAGTCACCCAGACAGTAGAAGAAGCCCTAAATGCGGGGATGGCACCAGGGGAAATACTGAACCAGGGACTGGTGGCGGGCATCCGGGCATTGGGCCAACTGTTTAAAGATGGTCAGGCATACCTGCCAGAAATACTAATCTCAGTTCGGGCGATGAGGAGTGGGATGGAGAAGCTAAAACCGCACCTCGCCGCCAAGGACATTCAAAAGAAGGGGACGGTGGTCGTCGGTACCGTGGAAGGGGATATGCACGACATCGGGAAGAACCTGGTCAAGATGATGCTGGAAAGCAACGGCTACGATGTGCATGACCTGGGGGTGGATGTCTCCGCTGATTCGTTTGCTCAGGCAACCCGTGATACCAACGCCGATATCGTGGCGACTTCAGCGCTACTCACCACCACCATGACCATCATCCCGGATATAGTAACGGCTGTAGAAAAAGCCGGTCTCAAGAAAAAGGTGAAGGTAATGATCGGGGGAGCGCCCATCACCCGTCAGTTCGCTGATGAGATCGGTGCCGAGGGCTATGCTGATGACTGCGCCTCAGCGGTGGACGAAGCTGACCGCCTGATGAAACTAGCGGCATAAGTACTGTCACTACGGCGAGAGGCCAGAGCAAGATAATCCTCAGGAGAAGGTAATCATGAATACCCGAGAACGCTTTCTGGCGCTCATGAACTTTCAAGAACCAGACCGAAATTTCGTCTGGGAATTTGGTTACTGGGCGGGGACAGTCCGGCGGTGGTACAAAGAGGGACTACCCCGAATTAAGGGGCTTCCCGACGAGATTCCCGAGGGTAGTGGTCTTTTTGCCGAGTGCGCTGGCGTGCCTCTGCGCCGGTACACCACCTACGACGTTCATGATTACTTCAAGATGGACCCTTATCTGGTGCGAATCCCTTTAAATATTGGTGCTTATCCTCCCTTTGAGGAGAAAATAATCGAGGAGCACGGTGATTGGTACATCTGGCAGGACTGGGACGGTGCCATACGCAAGGATATTAAAGACCGAAGTACCCTGCCAACCCTTGTCGGTGGGCCGGTAGACAATCGAGAGGACTGGGAACGTTACAAGGCAGAGAGGCTGCGCCCCAGTTTGCAAGGCAGGTTACCCAGCAATTGGCCACAACTGGTGGCGGAATACCAAAAACGTGATTATCCCTTAGGCCTTGGCCAAATGCACGGCTTCTTTGGCACGCCCCGGTATTTGATGGGTGTGGAGAACCTACTAATGAAGTACTATGACGACCCTGAGATGATGAAGGACATGAATAATTATCTGGCCGATTTCTGGATGGCCCTTTTTGACGGTGTGCTCAAAGAAGTAGACGTGGACGCCGTCTTTATCTGGGAGGACATGTGTTACAAAGGTGGCCCTTTAATCTCCCCGGAAATGTTCCGCGAGTTTATTTTACCGGGTTACCGGAAGCTGACCAGTTTCTTGAGGGACTATGGAGTAAGGATTGTCCTCATGGACTCTGATGGTGATGTTTGGAAGTTGCTTCCCCTCTGGATCGAGGGGGGCGTAACCGTGGTCTATCCTTTCGAAGTCGCCGCCGGTATGGATGTTGTCGAGGTACGTAAGGCCTTTCCCAAGCTGGGTATTACCGGTGGTATTGATAAGCGGGCGGTTGCCCAGGGCAAAGAAGCCATTGACCGGGAGCTGGAAGCCAAAGTTCCCTTTATGCTCCAGCATGGTGGCTACATACCTAGTATTGACCACATGGTATCTCTGGACGTAAGTTTTGAGAATTTTAAGTATTACCGCGAGAAACTGAAGCAGATACTGAAAAGGTACAGCAAAACCTGGGACAGAGATTGAAGTAGCTGCTGAGCTGGATTTTAACTGACCAATTAACCATAATTCAGTCAGATTCTTCCGTTTCCAATTGATAGCGCATTCTATAATCTTTCTGCCTAGCCTACTTGCCATTTGACCAACGAAAGTGCTAACATTATCAGCGTTGGGAGGTAATTCTCACCGTGCCGAAGTGGCGGAATGGTAGACGCGCTACGTTCAGGGCGTAGTGTCCGTAAGGGCGTGGGAGTTCAAATCTCCCCTTCGGCACCAAGTTGGCGCTTGTAGCTCAGTTGGATAGAGCGCAGCCCTGCGGAGGCTGAGGCCGTGGGTTCGAGCCCCGCCAAGCGCGCCATGCGGGCGGTTAGCTCAGTTGGTTAGAGCGCCTGCTTTACACGCAGGAGGTCAGAGGTTCAAGTCCTCTACCGCCCACTTTAGCTTCAACTTTGGCCCTTGCCCAAGAAATTGGTCGTGAAAAGGGCACCTGCTTTGACAAAAATCCCCAAAAATGGCATAGCCAAAGGTTATCCCCCGGTATAAGCTATCAGTGTAGGGAGTTTGAAGTGATGACGCTTCAGGATGCGCTGGTAGCTTATAAGACTTATGGTAGAGCTGAAGGCAAAAGCCCGAAGACTATCCGCTGGATTATGTCAAGTGTCACCTACTTTGCTGACTTCCTTGGCCCTCAGCATCAGGATATAGCCAGCATCACTGGTAATGACTTGCGCGGATTCATCATTGCCCTTCAGGGGAAACGCAAATTCAGTAATCACCCCTATAACCAGCCACAACGGGCCAATTTGTCGCCACAGTCTATCGAGACCTATTGCCG
>JAUWBK010000031.1 GCA_030605045.1 Dehalococcoidia bacterium | reverse complement strand
CTACATAGTGTAACACATATGCTTTTCTTCTGCCTACTTAATGGTAGCTTTGGATGCGGAACATCCGCCTGCCGGGGGAACTGCTTTGGGGGTTGCCATCACCGGTTTTTCACCGAGCGTCATGATTGCTGTTTTAACCAGCAGCATTGTGCTGTCTCTGGCACACCGGTTCTCCAAGAGATTCCTGAGAGACCTAACGTAGACAAGGACTAAAAAAGCCTTCCCTTTTTAAGCTCAGGTGACCTGGTATACCCAGATCTGATGGAATACGTCAGGTTCCTTGAGAAGCAGCGGGGTCTTCTCACTTACTTTCACAAGTTTCCACTTGCCCTCTGCCTCCAAGGTAGTCTGCTTTTCCTTAAACCCTCTGTCCTCGTATACGTCAGTGCGCAAAGTGAAAAGGATGTGCCCGCCCGGCCTGGTGGTGCGAACCAGCTCGTCAAAGGAACTGGCCGGCGCGTGTCCCACGGTAAGCACGCCAGCGCTCACCACCGCATCAAAGGAGTCGGTGGCAAAAGCTAACGGCTCCCCCATCACCATCTGACGGAATTCCCGGTACACGTTCTTCTTCTGGGCCTCCTCAAGCATGGCTTCAGATAGATCCATCGCCACTAAGTTATCGTAACCTAATTTGAGCAAAACCTCACCCATCAGACCGGTCCCGGCTCCGGCGTCTAGAATCCTCGCCTCCTTAGGGACATACCTGATGAAAAGTTCGGCAGTGCGTTGGGGACCGCGCCACTCAAAATCTCGCTCGAGTTCAACATCGTAGTCTTTCGCCCATTGAGCGTATCGCTCGGCCAATTCTTCTTTGTTTCGGGAAGAAAAAAGCCACTCAATTTTGTTTTGCTTCTCCATTATGATCTTCTCAAAATCCTACTGACCAAATATGTCCACCGCTCGATTCATATTCACGATTACATCCACACCAAACGGACAGCGTTCCACGCAGACACCACACTCGGTGCAGGCAGAAGCCTTGGCTGACAATGCTTCATATTCCGAGACAATATTATCATTAATCTCATACCCGGCGGTATCAGTTATTCGTGTCGTGATTCCAATATCAATGCCCACCGGGCATGGCAAACAATGGTTACAATACATGCAACTTCCCTTCAATTTCCACATGGTGTTTGCATTAATAGCGCTAAAGTCTTTTTCCTCATCCGTGGCCTCCAAAAAAGCCAGCGCGGCATTCATCTCAGCTACGTTTTTACACCCCGGTACCACAGTACAGACCGCCGGCTGGGAAAGGGCATAATTGAGACATTGAACCGGCGTCAACATCATAGAAGTGGGATTGTCTCGAAAAAGAACACCGGCGGCATAGGGTTTCATGGCCACGAGGCCGACATTCTGAATGGCACAGGCATGATACAACGCCTCACGTGCCAGCATAGACTCTCTGCCGATGGCATCTGAATGATGGTATAAGACCTCCTTAAAAGAGACTTCCACATGCATATCGCCAGGTAAAGTGTCAAAAGCCGGGTTTATGGTAAACATAAGCACATCGATGTGCCCGCTGTTTACCGTCCGCAACGCCACCGGCACGTTATGACTACTCACCCCAATAAAGCGAGCTTTGCCTTCTTTTTTAAATTTTTGTGCTAACCCCAGAAGTCCTTCTGAATTAAAAACCGTTTCATAATCGTCAGGTTTCTCAACAAAATGGAGCATAAGGGCATCAATATAATCTGTCTTAAGTCTGGTGAGAAGGTCCGCAAAGAATTTTTCACACTCTACCTTGTCTCGTGACCGGCAGTACTGACCATCTCGTAATACAGAGCCTAAATGACCGGCAATCATAACCTGGTGTCTTTTATTTTGCAAAGCGATACCAAAATTATCACGGACCCCTGGAGAAGCCAAGAACAAATCGATATAATTTACGCCCCCATCTATGGCAGCATGAACTACCGAAGTAACGGTATCCTCTGAGGCCTGCTCCAGATATTCCGCCCCCAACCCTACAATACCGACATCAACTCCAGTTCTGCCCAGTTTTCGATACTTCATCATCAAGCTACCTTTATATGTTGCTAAACAAATCTAATGCAAATCTTTCCTTTGGCATATCTATTAGAGATTTAGCTACCAATGTCTAGCTGGCTGGTTTTCCTGCCGTCAGACGGGTTACGAACTGGTTCACAACTTGCAAGAATCTTTCCGGCGCTTCCGTGAAGGTCCAATGACTCTTCGCTGGGATAATCTCCAAAGTAGCCTTGGGAATGTGCTCGGCCATGAAACGGGAGCACTCTACCACCGGAGTATCTCCCTCGCTCCGCACCACCAGCGTTTCTACCGGCAACTTTTCCAGTCTGGGTTGCAACTGGAAGATGCTGGGGCGCCCTTTTTGAACTCCCCGGATAGTACAGGCTATCGCCTTCGGCGAGTTATCAAGCTCCGTCTGGGTAATCTGCTTACCTATCTGTGGGTGGGTGAAGGCACTGTCCCACGCTGGTATCTTTTTCATTTCCTCCAGGTAGGCTGCCGTCCCTTGCCGTTCGGCCAAGTCCGCCAGTTTGCCCCAAAATTCCTGCCACCACTGCGGGTCCGAGGAACCGGACCCTATGCCCACCGGGATAAGACCGAGACACCGCTCTGGATACTGAAAGGCAAAGTTAAGCGCCACATTGGCGCCCATGGAATGACCACCCACTATGGCCTGAGTGATGCCCAGAGCATCCATCAGACCTCGCATGTCCTGTACCATGATGTCCTGGGAGTAGGCTTCCGGTCGGTCTGGAATCTCGGAACATCCGTGGCCCCGGGCATCATAAGCGATGACACGGTAGCGGTCTTGAAAGAAGGTCATCACCCCATCCCAACCATGCCAAGTCTCCCCCAGTCCGTGCGCCCAGACCATGGCTGGTCCGGCACCCCGCTCCTCATAGTAGATACGTATGCCATTGGCCAACACGTCTGGCATGACACACCTCCCTAGTTTAATATTTTGAGTATTATACCATCCTTTCTTACCAATAGCAGCCCTTAAATGAAGAGAATTGACAGAAATGATATAATAATTAAACTTTGGGTTCACACCATAAGGCTTATTTCCCGATGGTAAATTATTTATCAGTAAAGGAGGAGAGAAACAATGGGGAAAAAGATAAAAGTTGAGGGTATTATTCCGGCGATGCTGACCCCCTTTACCGAAAAAGGAGAGCTAGACCTCAATGGCATCAGAGAAACAGTCGATTTTTTTATCGAGAGTGGCGTAAGTGAAATAATGTGTCTTGGCAGTACTGGAGAGGCAGCCGCACTCATCAAAGAAGAGCGTATCAAAGTAACCGAAACAACGGTTAAAGCGACTAATGGTAGAGTTCCGGTGATGGTCGGTACGGGTGCGCCTACTACCAGGGAAGTAATTGAACAGACCAAAGAAGCGAAAAACGCTGGTGCCGATTCGGTAATGATCGTGACCCCATTTTACGAAATTCCCACTCAAGAGGGTTTATATCGCCATTATGCCACCATCGCTGAGGCAGTGGATATTCCCATTGTGCTGTACAATATTCCACCTCACACGAATGTAGAGATTGGGCTTCATACCCTGGAAAGACTAGTTGAAATCGATAATATTGTGGCCTTGAAGGATAGTAGTGGTAACCTAAGTTACTTCGCCGAGGCGATGCGATTAGTCGGGGATAAGATAGCGGTGCTTACCGGCGGTGATGACATTACCCTTCCTTGCTTTGCCTTAGGCTGTCACGGGGCAATCCTGGCGCTCTGTAACATTGCGCCTCGTATGGTAGTTGATATGTATCAAGCCGTCCAGCAAAAGGAAATGGCCAAAGCGGAGAAGCTGTATTACCAGTTGCTGCCAATGGCACGCGCCATAAGTGTCCCCCAAAATTTCCCAGCACCACTAAAAGAGGCAGTAATGATGCTTGGCCGACCATCTGGCTTAGCCAGGGAGCCAATAATGCCAGTTAGTGCGGCAGAAAAAGCTGCCATACGGGAGGCACTAAAAATAGCCAATTTACTCTAATATTAATTGGGAGGAATAAGCCATGAAGATCATTAAAGTAGAGGCGATTGAACTCCGTTTACCTGAGTCCGAGATGGCTGACTATCCAGACCGGGCATCACCTGCCGGAAATACCTTAATTGTGAAAATCCATACTGATGAAGGAATTGTTGGCGTTGGCGAGGTGGAATCAAGCGCCCGCGTCGCCAAAGCCATCATTGAAGCTCCATCCAGTATGGTTATGGTCCAAGGCTTAGGACAACTAATAATCGGGATGAACCCGCTGGACATCAGGGTAATAAACGATAAGTTATACCAATCCAGCTTCTACTATGGCCGCCGCGGCGTGGTGGTTCATAGCATTGGCGGCATTGATATTGCCCTTTGGGATATCGCTGGTAAATACTACAACCAGCCCATTTACCAATTGTTAGGCGGTGCTTACCACAAAAAGGTTCGTGCTTATGCCAGCGTCCTGTTTGGTAAAGATGGTAATGAAACCTGTGAGATAGGGAAGAAATGGATAAGCAAAGGATTCACCGCGGTTAAATTTGGCTGGGACCCAATGGGACAGAGCGAAAAACTTGACCTGGAGCTGGTAGAAGGGGCGAGGCGTGGTGTCGGAGATAAGTGCGATGTCCTGATTGATGCCGGCTGCTGCTGGGACACCATGACCGCTATCCGCCGTGCCCAACAGTTTGAAGACTATAACATCTTCTGGTTGGAAGAACCTCTGGCACAAGATAACATCGAGGGCTACGGCAAATTAACCAGCGTCTCCCGGATACCAATTGCGGCTGGTGAGGGGCACTGTGGGAGATTTGACTTCGGTGACCTGATTAAGCGAGGTGGAATTCACATCGCGCAAGTTGACCTTGCCAGGAACGGTTTCACCGAAGCGGTTAGGATTGCCGATATGGCCGAAGACCACAGCTTAAAGATAGTGAACCACTTCTGGACCACCGGCATTAACCTAGCGGCTAGTCTCCACTGGCTCGCTTCGCGGAAAACGTCATTCATTTGCGAGTATGGTGTGGAGGAAACGCCAATAAGGTGGGACGTAACCAAACAAAAGATGAGGATTGATGCCGAAGGCTTGGTTCATGTGCCCGAGGGATCAGGACTTGGTGTTGACCTCGATGAAGAAACAATAGAGCGTTTGTGGGTGAAATAAAGGAGAACGCTATGAAAATAACAAGGGTAGAGGCGATTGAACTCCGTTTACCCGAGTCCTATCTTGGGCCGTATTTAGGTGTCCGGCAGACGCTCATTGTGAAAGTCCACACCGATAGAGGCATCGTTGGCATTGGTGAAGTTGACTCGTGCCCTTCGGTCATAAAAGCCACTATTGACGCTCCAATAAGCAATAATCCCGTTTCTGGTTTAGGGAAACTTATCATCGGGATGAACCCGCTGGATATCGGGACGCTCAACGAGAAAATGTATCAAGCCAGTTTCTATTACGGTCGCCGTGCCGCCGTCCTTCACGCTATAGGTGGCATTGATATCGCCCTCTGGGACATTGCCGGAAAGTTTTATGATCAGCCCATTTATCAACTGCTAGGCGGCGCCTTCCAGAAAAAGATTCGGGCTTATGCCAGTACCCTGTTTGGTAAGGATGGTAACGCGACCTGCGAAATCGGAAAGAAATGGGTAGGCAAAGGGTTTACCGCGGTCAAGTTCGGCTGGGACCCGATGGGACAGAGCGAAAAACTTGACCTGGAGCTGGTAGAGGGGGCGAGGCGTGGTGTCGGTGATAAGTACGATGTCTTAATTGATGCCGGTTGCTGCTGGGATACCATAACCGCCATCCGTCGTGCCCAACAGTTTGAAGACTATAACATCTTCTGGCTGGAAGAACCTCTGGCACAGGATAACATCGACGGCTATAGGAAATTAGCCTGCGTCTCTAAGATACCAATTGCGGCCGGAGAAGGAGACTCGGGGAGATTTGCCTGGAGGGACTTAATCGAGCGAGGTGGTATTCACATCGCCCAAATTGACCTCGCCCGGAACGGCTTCACCGAAGCAATGAGGATTGCCGACTTAGCCGAAGACCATAGCTTAAAGGTAGTCAACCACTTCTGGACGTCAGGTGTTAACCTAGCCGCTGGTTTACACTTCCTTGCGGCACGGAAGAGCACGTTCATTTGTGAGTACTGCATGGAAGAAAGCCCGTTAAGGTGGGACGTAACCAAGCAAAAGATGGAGATTGACGCCGATGGCTTCGTTCAGGTGCCTGAGGGGCCAGGGCTTGGCGTTGACCTGAATGAAGAAACGATAGAACGCTTTCGGGTTAAATAATAAAGGAGGAACCGTGGAGAAAAAACTTGCCGGTAAGGTCCAGACGGTACTGGGACTAATTGATGGCGATGAGTTAGGACTTACCCTGCCTCATGAGCACCTGCTCCTCGATTTGTCCGTCCGATTTCAACTACAAGACCAGAGCGTGAGTGCCAGAGTAATGGCCGAAAAACCGGTTTCTCTGGACATGATTGGCTGGCTCCGTTTTCACCTCTTCGAGAACAGGAATAACCTGATGCTCGAAGATGAAGAGTTGGCGATCAAAGAAGCCTCTCTCTTTAAGCTTGCCGGAGGCAAAAGCATGGTTGATGTGACCAACTGGGGGATAGGACGTGACCTTCTTGTCTTAACCCGCATTTCTCGCGCTACCAAGCTCAATATAATTATGGGAACCGGATACTACACGATGGACTCTGGTTGTGCCGAAGTCCTCAAGAAGAAGACTGAGGACGAAATCTTTGAAGAGATTGTCCAAGACATCATGGTCGGTACCGACGGTATCTGCGCCGGGATAATTGGCGAGATTGGGGCTGACTCATGGCCTCTAGATGATATCGAAATCAAGTCGCTACTTGCTTCTGCTCGGGCACAGCGAGCGACCGGTGCAGCATTGACCATACATCCCGGCCGCCTCGAGGAATCTCCATTACAAATCCTTGAGATAATAGACAAAGCAGGAGCTGACATCAGCCGAGTGATTATAGAACATCAGGACCGCACTGCCTATTCCTTCGAGTCTATGGTGGAAATGGCCAAGACTGGCTGCTACCTTGAATTCGACTGTTTCTCCATGGAAGGCTACTATCCACGGCGTTACGGTGTTTTTGATGTACCTAACGATGCGGCGCGAGTTAATTACATCATCCGGCTAATTGACAAGGGCTACCTGAACCAAATACTCATCTCTACAGACACGTGTATGAAATCCAGGCTGGTTGCTTACGGAGGCCCCGGCTATGCCCATATTCCCGACAATGTTATCCCCTGGATGCGCGCAAAAGGCATGTCTGAGGAAATTATCAATACCATCACCGTGGAAAACCCGAAACGAATGCTGACTTTTGTCTCCCCGCAAACAAAACAGAGGTAAGTGCGTCAGATTAGCCTTGTTCACCGGGAGAGGAGCGCTGTAAAGCTGCCTTGAACCGAGGGATGATACTGAGAAATGTCGTCAGTGGAAAGGGAGATCTCTCGCTAGTTGGCACAATTTTCAGGCAAACAAGGGTAGGCCCTACCTCATTGAGCACCGCTTCTATATTTCTCTCCAGGCTCTCCAAATCGGCAAACTCGTGCACGTTAGCATACCCTGCCGCCGCAGCGAGACCAGTGAAACTGATTTTGCCGGCACGAGGAATCGGCTGACCACCGGTGGTACGGTAAACATCATTCTCAAAGACAAAGTGAATCAGGTTAGGTGGTGCCAGGTTAGCAATGGTTACCAGGCTACCCAGGTTCATCAGGAGACTGCCATCACCATCGAGGACAATAACTTTCCTATCCGGTCCGCGCCAGTGCCACTCCCAGGCCCACCGATGAGGCTTTCCCCATGGCACCGCTAAACATAACGTCCAGGTCTGGATTAGTGGATACCTGAGGCCATTCAAAGTTAGTTGACATCGTCGGGACGACAATGGCGTTGCCCCGATGCCGCGAAATGACTTTTTGGGCTTCAAGACTGTCAATCAAGGTTATTCATACTCCTTTCCAAACAGGACTGCCACTGGCTGCTGAGTCTGGTGTGCTTCCTTGAAGCCAAGAGAAATCCTTTCGATATCTTCGTCGGTCTCCACCAAGTAGTATTTAATGCCCCAGGCATTCAGGATTGGCTCAGTGAAAATGCCAGCGGAGTCATTCATAGGTAAACCGTACCGCCAGCCTCGGTAGCCAATCAGCAGGAGCAAGGGGAGACGAAGGTCCAAAGCCAAACTTCTGACCGAGTCCCCTGACTCGAAGAAGCCGGTGTTCTGATGCACCACTACCGGTTCTCTACCTCCCAGCATGAGGCCAACTGCGATGGCAATCGCCTCCCCCTCACGGCATACCGGAACCAAGGTGAAATCAGCTTGTCCGTTGACGGCTTCAGCTACAATTTGGCTCCCTGTGTCAGGGAGCCAAATAATATGGGTAATGCCGCATTTCCTGAGCTCAGCAACGATTCCGTCTGCTGACAATGGCTTGTTCTTATTGGACAACATTTAATTCCTCTTTTTTATTAAGAATAAACCATTCAGCCCTATTTTACCATGCGACTCATGTCCGCTCATTTTATCAAGGCACTATTGGGCTGTCAACGCGGCAGCAAAGTTTTACTTTCGAAGTAGCGTGGACACTTGTCAATATGAACATTTGTCAAGAAAAAGGACTTTTTCCCAATACGCCATATTCTTTCAATAAAAAGGTTGACTTAAATAGTCCAAAAAAGTGCCAAAAGGACTTGACATTTTACTCAACATAGTCCATAATATTGCCAAAAGGATTTGAATTTTTATTCAACATACTTTACTAAAGGCGAAAGATGGAAGCCAAAGCATTTGGGACAAGGCTAAGAGAGTTACGAATCAAGGCTCACCTGACGCAGCGAGAACTTGCCGGGAAGATTGGCGTTGATTTTTCTTACCTCAGTAAAATCGAAAATGGAGTATTCCCACCTCCCAGCGAGAAGGTAATATTAAAACTGGCTGAAGTCTTAAATGCCGACAAAGATGAATTAATTACTTTAGCCGGAAGGATCCCTGCCGATATCGCCGCAATGCTGAAGAACCAAAAAACTTTAGAACTCTTGAGGTCAGAGCGCACTCGGAAAAAGGTCATGGCCAAAAAAGGAGAAGGAGTCAGTCTACTGACTCGCGTAACCAGACCAAGAATGCCAATTTTTAATTATAAGAACTTCGCTCGGGTAGCCATCGCCCTTGTTTTGGTAATCGCGGTTGGTGCCTTATTATGGTTTGCCTTACCAGTCGCGGATACAGCCGTTGCCGCCAACAATCAGGGCTTTGTCTACAATAACGAAGGGGA
>JAUWBK010000041.1 GCA_030605045.1 Dehalococcoidia bacterium | reverse complement strand
GAGCGGGTCGGGCGATTTAATATGTAGTAGTTATACTCCCGACTAATAGCATCGCGCCTGACATTAAAGGAATCGCTTACCCTGAACGCGGCTTTAACCGCAATATCCTTGGGTAAATGGTAGTTTAACCCGTGAATAAAGGTTGGTGAAGGTAGCGATGATTCGGTTCGGAAACTAACCACCTGTCCCTTAGCATGAACTCCGGTGTCAGTTCGGCTAGCCGCCATCACTCGACTCCTCTTCCCAGTGAGCTTCACCAACGCTGTCTCTATCTCCCCTTGAATGGTGGGCAGATTAGCCTGTAACTGGAAGCCGTGATAGTGTGTTCCATCATATTCCATAATTAGTACCATCTTGGTGCTTTTGGCCAAGGCAACCCCTCAATACCAAGTCACCGGCGGATTACCTACTCAACTAACGAGAGCTGGACCATAGGTGCGCCGTCACCCAGTCTGGGTCCTAGCTTAACGATGCGAGTATAACCGCCGGGGCGCTCGACATACCGTGAGGCCAGCTCAGAAAATATCTTCTCGGCTACTGCCTTATCGATAATGAATGAGAGTGCCTGGCGATAGGCACTAAGTCCACCCTTCTTACCCAAGGTAATCATCTTCTCCGCCAGACCACGCACTTCCTTAGCTTTGGCCTCAGTGGTCACAATTTTTTCATATTTAAGCAGGTCAGTCACCAGGTTACGATACAAAGCTCTGCGGTGACTCATCGACCGGCCTAACTTTCTACCGGCTACTTTATGTCTCACTTGGCGACTCTCCAGCTTGACTCTCGTTCTCAGCTAGACCTTCCGTCTCCGTTTCGGTCTGTGTTGGCTCAAGTGGCTCTTCCTTTGGCGAAGCTTCTTCTTTTCCTTTCTTCGATTCGGCCTGAGGCGCCAGGGATAGTCCCATTTCCTCGAGACGCTCCTCTATCTCACGAAAAGATTTCTGCCCAAAGTTACGTAGCTGGAGCAGGTCTTTTGGTCTTTTATTGATGAGTTCACCCACGGTAGCGATGCCACCACGCCTTAAGCAGTTCATCGTGCGCACCGAGAGGTCTAATTGGTCCACGGGCATATTATATTTCTCATCAGGTATCGATAAGCGGATGAGCTGTTCTTCAGCTTTCATCTGGGAAACTTTAACATACTCGACAAACGGGGATAGTTGCTCCATCAGAACGCTAGCCGCTAGGCTAATGGCATCTACCGGTGATGTGGTGCCGTCGGTCCACACCTCGAGGAACAACCGCTCTCGACTAGTCTCCTGGCCAATATGAATTGGCTCGATGGTAAAGTTAATCTTGCGTATCGGGGTAAAGATGGCATCTACTGGAATTGTTCCTACCGGCATATTATCGCTAGACTCAGCCGACCGATAGCCCTCACCCAGTTCGACGTCGAACTCGATGTAGAGTCTGGCTTCTGGCGAATCTAAGGTAATAAGACCAAGCTCCGGGTTGGTAATTTCAAAGTCGATTGAGGGTTGAATGTCAGCGGCGCAAACTTGTCCCTCTCCCTCTACCTCTAGGATTAACTTGCCGGGCTGATTAGAAAGCGGTTTTAACCTTAATGCCTTAACATTGAGCAAAAATTCGGTAACATCTTCCTTGGCATGGGGGATGGTAGTGAATTCATGTCTAATCCCCTCAAGCCTGACCTGAGTCACCGCGGCTCCGGGAAGATAGCTGAATAACACTCGCCGCAAGGTGTTGCCCAGCGTAATACCAAACCCCTTTTCCAGCGGCTCGGCCAGAAATCGCCCAAAGTTATCGTCACTCTCAACACACTCAATCTTAGGGATTACCAGACGAGACAAAAGGCTTTACCTCCTTATTAATTATCGCGAGTAGTACTCAACTATGGTCTTGCCGTCAAACGTAGCTTCTATATCATCAGGAGTTGGCAACGACAGAACTTGACCAACCAGATTTTTCTTATCCAGACTTAACCAACCCAAAACCGATTTCGCTTCAATGCTTTGGGTCAGTTGTTTGAAATATTCAGTTGTAGTGCTTTCCTTTCGCCAGCCAATCGTATCGCCTTCTTTGACCAGTGCGGAAGGAACATTGGTCTTGTGTCCGTTGAGCATAATATGCCCGTGCCGGACTAGCTGGCGAGCTTGAGAGCGAGAGTCAGCGAAGCCGAGACGGTAGACGATATTATCCAGCCGTCTCTCCAGCAATACCAGCAGATTTTCTCCGGTGATGCCCGCTTGTCTCTCCGCCTGAGTAAAAAGCCTTCTAAACTGTCTCTCCAAAATTCCATAGCTGTAGCGAGCTTTTTGCTTCTCCCGGAGTTGCAATCCGCGGTCAGAAAGCTTCTGCCGCCGCCGCCGCAATTGTTGTCCCGGTGGTTTCGGCCGCTTATCTACGCTGCACTTAGGTGTAAAACACCTGTCTCCCTTGAGGAAGAGTTTCTCGCCGCTACGGCGACATAACCTACAAACTGCTCCTGTGTACCTTGCCATTTCTCCTCTCTTCTACACTCGTCTCTTCTTCGGCGGGCGGCAACCGTTGTGTGGAATGGGGGTTACATCCCTAATGCCGGTAATATAAAGGCCTGAACTCTGGAGGGAACGAATGGCTGCCTCACGACCGCTGCCCGGGCCCTTAACATATACCTCCACTTGACGCAGGCCGTGCACCATGGCTTTCCGTACTGCCTCTCGAGCTGCCATCTGAGCGGCGTAGGGGGTACCTTTGCGTGAGCCCTTGAATCCGGCGGTTCCGGAGCTTCCCCAGGCGATAACATTTCCCTCAGGGTCAGTGAGAGTTACTATGGTGTTGTTAAAGGTAGATTGAATATAGGCTTTGCCAACGGGAATAGCCTTGCGTTCCCGCCGTCTTGCCTTGGCTCGCTTCTTTTGTGGCATCCTGCTCTCCTTTGCTCAATTATTTCTTAGCCATGCCGCGCCTCTGTCCTCTGCCGGCTACCGTCTTGCGTTCACCACGTCGAGCGCGGGCATTGGTTCTGGTTCGCTGTCCCCGAGATGGCAGGTTACGACGATGCCGGCTACCACGATAGCTCCCAATCTCAATGAGGCGTTTGATGTTAAGGTTAGTCTCTCGCCTAAGCTCACCCTCAACCTTGTACTGTTTGTCAATGGTCTCGCGCAGACGATTGACTTCCTCTTCGGTAAGGTCGCTCACCTTGGTATCAGGACTGATCTTGGTTTGAGCCAGGATCTTCCGGCTCAAGGTGGGGCCAATACCATAAATATACTGCAGTGAAACCCAGGCGTGCTTATCTCTAGGTATATCTACTCCGGCGATACGTGCCATCTACTTCCTCCTTACCTCATTTTTATCCTTGCCGCTGCTTATGCTTCGGGTTGGAACAAATAATCCTGACCACCCCCCGCCGTTTTACCACTTTACACTTTTCACATCTAACTTTGACTGAAGCTCTAACTTTCATCGTCTTAAATCCTTCGCCCTTACTTAAACCGATAGATAATCCTACCTCGACTCAGGTCATAGGGAGAAAGCTCGATCAAGACCTTGTCACCAGGTAAGACTCTAATATAATGCATTCTTATCTTGCCCGAAATATGCGCCAGTACCATATGCCCGTTAGCTAACTCAACGCGAAACATGGCATTAGGTAGCGCTTCCAATACTGTTCCCTCAACCTCAATTGTCTCTTTCTTAGGCATAAACTCCTCTAGTCAGCACCTCCGGTTCACCATCAGTAATGACAATAGTATGTTCAAAGTGTGCCGAAAGACTGCCATCGGCAGTAAATACCGTCCAGTGGTTATCACCAACCCGGGTGCGCCAGTCGCCAACATTCACCATGGGTTCAAGGGCAAAAGTCATGCCCTTTTTAAGTACCGGTCCCGAGCCTGGCAGTCCAAAATTAGGTATTTGTGGTTCCTCATGCATCTCTCGTCCAATGCCGTGCCCGGTATACTCACGCACCACCGAATAACCTCTTGACTCCGCATAATTCTGAATGGTGGCGGAAATATCCCCCAATCTTGCCCCAGAACGGGCAGCATTAATACCTGTCTCTAGAGTACCCTCCGTAGTTTCAATGAGCCCTTTTGCTTTTTCGTTTACCTTTCCGACCGCCACGGTCACCGCCGCATCAGCCTGAAAACCCTTAAAAATGGCACCGAAGTCAAGGGAGACAATATCACCCTCACGCAATACCCGCTTTCCCGGAATCCCGTGCACTATCTCATCATTTACTGACACGCAGAGATTGGCTGGAAATCCTCGGTATCCCTGAAACGAAGATTTGGCTCCACGCCTCTTTACTTCTCTCGCGACGATATTATCCAACTCTCTGGTTTCCGTCCCTGCTTTTATTTGTTTACTCAGTATTTCTAATATGGCGGCCACGATTCTCCCGGCTTGCCGCATCGCGTCAATCTCCTCATCAGTTTTGATGATGATACTCATCTAGTGACGAACTCTTCCTTATGGAGGACGGCCACGATTCTCCGCGTCACCTCATCGACGCTTCCCTTTCCGTCAATTTCTAATAACTTACCCCTTCGGGCATAGTAGTCAATAAGCGGTGCCGTCTCCGCAAAATAGACCTCTATTCGTTTTTTCACGGTTTGTGGAGTATCATCAGGGCGTTGATATAATTCACCACCACACTTATCGCACTTACCCCTGACTTCAGGGGGAGAGTCTATTATATTATAAACTGTCTGGCAACGACGACAAATCCAGCGTCCGCTTAGCCGCTTTATGAGCTCCTCTTCGGAGACTTTAATATAAACTACTTTATCTATAGCTTTATTCTGCTCGACAAAAGCTTTATCCAACGCTTCCGCCTGTGCTAGGTTCCGGGGAAAGCCGTCCAGAATTACCCCGGTTTCACAGTCTGGAGCTGATAACCGCGCTAGAACCATTTGTATGGTTATTTCGTCAGGGACCAGCACTCCTTTCTCCATATAAGACTTCGCCTGTCTGCCTAATTCGGTCCCTTGCTCCAGTGCCTGACGAAACAGGTCACCAGAAGCAATATGGGCTAAATTCAGCTCCTGAGCGACCGCCGCCGCTTGAGTACCTTTACCCGCCCCGGGAGCTCCTAGAAAAATAGTATACAATTTTTACTCCTCTTTTATAAATCCTCACGCATCTATCTGATGAAACCTTCATAGCGCCGCATGACCAGTTGCGCCTCAAGTTGCTTCATGGTATCCAAAACGACGCCAACCATAATAATTAAGCCCAGGCTGGATAGCTGTATCACCTGCACATTAGTAATTTGTCGCGCCACAAAAGGCATTACCGCCACACAACCCAAGAAAAGGGCTCCTCCCCAAGTAATGCGGTTAATGACTCCGTTGAGGTAAGTGGCGGTGGTTTTCCCCGGCCGGATGCCAGGGATAAAGCCTCCCTGGCGCTGTAAGACACCGGGCAAATCCTGCTGTTGAAAGATTATCATAGTATAAAAGAAGGCAAAGGCAACCGCCATGGTAAAATAGAGACCCCAGTAGAACAAGCCTAGAGGCAGGGGAGCATTGGGTCTAAATAGGTCCATAATCATATTGGCGAAATTAGGTTCTACCGGATTGACAAAGTAGCTGGCGACAATACCTGGAAAGAGTACCAGCGACATGGCAAAGATAAGCGGTATCATTCCAGCACTGTTTACCCGCAGTGGGATATGAGTTGTTCCTGATTGTCGATACATCCGACCGCTACGGAAGACGCTCTTGGCATATTGCACCGGGATGCGGCGGTGTGCCTCGGTGAAGATGACGATGACTGCAATGGTGAGGACAACAATGAGTACATAGGCAGTTAGCCCAGCAAACTGTTCCCTAGCCATGAAACCTTGACCAATCATTTCCGGCAGGCCGGCGACGATACCGCCAAAGATTATAATTGATATACCGTTGCCAATACCATATTCGGTAATAAGCTCACCCAACCAGACACAGAATATGGTACCAGCTACCAGTGATAGAACCATAGCTACCATTGGTAAAGCGGCAGTATTACTGATAACGCCCTCACGCTGGAAATAAACTAACTGTCCATAGCCCTGAACGGAGGCTAAGGGTATCACCAGCCAGTGGGTAATCAGGTTAATCTTGTTTCTGCCCGCCTCTCCCTCTCGGGAAAGGGCTTGCAGCCGTGGGATAACCGGCACCAGCAGCATCATGATAATTGAAGCCGTGATGTAGGGATAGACACCCATCGCCGCTACGCTGAGCCGCCTCATGGCGCCGCCGCTGAACATGTCAAGCATACCCAGTAGTGCATTCCGGTCGAACAACGCCTGCAAGGCGTTAATGTCCACCCCGGGAAGGGGCACGTGAGCGACAAAGCGAAAGATTACCAGAATACCTATGGTAAGCAGGATACGGCGCCTTAAATCAGGCAAACTGAAGGCATCGAACATTGCCTGAAGCAATCGTGGCTTACTTTGCCTTGGCCGCATATTCCACCTCCTCGGCTTTACCCCCGGCTGCCTCTATCTTGGCTTTAGCGGCTGCGGAAAACTTGTTTGCCTTGACGACGAAGGGTTGACTTACCTCACCATTAGCCAGAATCTTAATTGGCTTACGCAATGATTTTACCAGCCCGGCAGCTAACAATTTTTCTGGTGTTACTTCGCTCCCGGATTCAAAGAGATTAAGTTTATCTAAATTGACAATGTTGTACTCGATGCGGAAAATGTTGACAAAGCCACGCTTTCGGGGCAGGCGCTTGATTAAAGGCAACTGCCCGCCTTCAAAGCCCGGACGCATCTTGTAACCACTGCGGGACTTCTGTCCTTTTAAACCTCGCCCGGAGTAGGTGCCATGACCACTGCCATCCCCACGTCCGACTCGTTTCCTGGTGCGCTTGGAGCCAGGGAGTGGGGAGAGATTATCCTGCCTCACGAGTTTACTTCCTCCACCTTAACTAGATGTCTCACTTTATTAATCATACCTCGAATTGACATTGAATCATCATGGATGACACTCTGGTTTAGTCGGTGAAAACCGAGAGTGGCTAAAGTTTTCTTCTGAGTTTCCTTATAGCCAATACCACTTTTGACCCAGGTGATGCGCAATTTAGCCACTGGTTACTGTCTCCTTGTCACTAATGATTGCCTTGCGTTTGGCTACTTCCTCTTTAGGGTCTCTAAGCTGGCTGAGGGCAAGCATCGTTACCTTAGCGACATTGATGTGATTGGAGGTACCCAGCGATTTGGTCAGAATGTCCTTGATGCCGCATGCCTCAAGTACCGCGCGTACACTGCCGCCAGCAATAACACCGGTGCCTGGTGCCGCCGGTTTGAGCATGACCCTGGCGGCGCCAAGGCTAATCGTTATTTTATGGGGGATAGTGGTCCCGGCGAGTGTCACTTTAATCAAGTTCTTTTTGGCCGCAACATTACCTTTATTAATTGCCGCTGGCACTTCATTAGCTTTGCCAATGCCAAGACCCACATGCCCGTTACCATCCCCGGTTACCACCAGGGCACTAAATCTGAGGCGTTTGCCTCCTTTCATTACCTTAGCCACCCGGTTGATATAGATTAGTCTATCGTTCAGGACCAGTTCGGTGGTATCTATTTTGCTTATTGTTGTCTTTATTAAATTAGCCATCTTCTTAAAATTGTAAACCACCTTGCCGGGCAGCTTCGGCTAAGGCTTTAACCCTGCCGTGGTATTTATAGCCACCGCGGTCAAAGGCTACTTGTTTTATTCCCTTACTTAAGGCTCGTTTCGCAATCACAGCACCGACCAGTTCAGCCCTACTTGTCTTGGCTTTGCCATCGGTCTCGCTTCTTGTTTCCGGGTCAAGGGTTGAGGCCGAGGCTAACGTATACCCTTGTGCGTCATCAATAACTTGAGCGTAGATATGGTTCAAGCTGCGGAAAATGCACAATCGAGGCCGAGAAGGCGTGCCTTTCACCTTCAATCTAACTCGGGCATGTCTTTTGTTACGGGCTAACTTTGACGTACTCTTGACCATAATTACTTCTTCCCAATCACCTTACCGGCTTTCCCCGGCTTGAGGCGGACTATTTCTCCAGCATATCTAATTCCCTTACCTTTATAGGGGTCAGGGGGACGAATCTTCCGAATTCTGGCCGCCATTTCACCAACTACCTCCTTATCAATACCGGAGACCTTGACCCGGTTTCCCTCGACGGCGAAAGAGATGCCGGGTAATGGGGATACCTCCACCAGGTGTGAGTATCCCACGCGAAAGGTTAGCTTATCCCCGGTTTTTTCCGCTCGGTAACCCACCCCGACTATTTCCAGATACTTATCGAAGCCGCTACTTACTCCCTCTACCATATTAGCCACAAGACTTCGTGTCAGCCCGTGT
>JAUWBK010000101.1 GCA_030605045.1 Dehalococcoidia bacterium | reverse complement strand
GATAAGTATTTGGCTGGCTAAGCTTGTCCAACGGAAGGAACCACGTGTGGTGGTACCAGTACCTCCACCTGCATCCCACGAATGATATTGCCAACTACAATTGAAGCTATATCAATTCCCAGCCGCCCAGGCTAATTCTTTCGGACGTGGCGACCCGCATTCGACTCACAGGATCGGTAAGTATTTCTTAAGCTCATATTCAGTCACTTGAGTCCGGAACTGGTCCCACTCAATCTTCTTGTTCTTGATGAAAGCATGGAAAACGTGGTCGCCGAGAGCCCTTCGCACAACCTCACTCTTTTCAGTGAGCTGGATAGCTTCCCAGAGGGAGGCAGGCAGGACCCCTATCCCCCTCCTCTGTCTCTCCTTCTCGGTCATCTCATACACGTTTTCCTCTACAGGGTCGGGAACTGGGTATTCCTTCTCTATCCCCTCCAGCCCAGCGGCCAGCATCACGCTGAAAGCAAGGTAGGGATTGCAGGCCGGGTCAGGAGACCGGAATTCAATCCGGGTTGCTTTTTCTCTGCCTGGCCGATACTCCGGGATCCGGATTAGGTCGGAGCGATTGCGCCGTGCCCAGGAAAGATATACCGGCGCCTCATAGCCGGGAACCAGTCGTTTGTAGGAGTTGACCCACTGGCTGGTGACTGCAGTGATTTCCGGGGCATGTCTGAGTAGTCCAGCGATAAAGCTCTTGCCTATCTTAGAGAGATGGTATTCATCATCTTTGTCAAAGAAGGCGTTTTTATCACCTTTGAATAGTGACTGGTGCACATGCATCCCGCTGCCATTGATACCGAAAACCGGTTTGGGCATAAAGGTGGCGTAAACCCCATACTTCAGGGCTACTTCTTTGACTACCAAGCGGTAGGTCATCACGCTGTCGGCCATGGTCAGTGCATCCGTGTACCTCATGTCTATCTCGTGCTGGCTGGGGGCACTCTCGTGGTGGGAATATTCAACACCGATGCCCATCTCCTCCAGAGTGAGAACTGTTTCTTGCCTCAAGTCAGTGGCTGCATCCCGGGGGGTTAGATCAAAGTAGCCTCCTTGGTCCAGAGGTTCGGTTCCTTGTGAGTCTCGAAAGTAGAAGTACTCCAGTTCTGGTCCTACGTAATAGGTGTAACCTAAATCAGTCGCCCCCTTCAAATTTTGCTTTAAGACATACCTTGGGTCACCATCAAAAGGCTCACCACCAGGCAGTAAAATATCGCAGTACATTCGGGCTACGGCGCGGTGCTCCTGTGGTCTCCAGGGAAGTATCTGGAAAGTGTCGGGGTCAGGTAGCGCCACCATATCGCTTTCATCAATACGGGCAAAGCCTTCAATTGAGGAGCCATCAAAGCCCATCCCTTCCTCCAGAGCCCCTTCCAGTTCCTCCACGGTGATGGCGAAGCTCTTCAAAAAACCTAGGATATCGGTAAACCACAACCTGATGAACTTAACATCATGCTCCTTAGCCATTTTGAGAACTTTTTCTTTTGACTCAGCTTTTCTTTTAACCGCCATTTATCCCTCCTAATCCTTAAAATACTAACTTGCTGTAATTATATCACAAATCAGAGCCAAAGTTGGCTGGCTGGAAAGATGGTATAAACGGCAAAATAATAATTTAATTTGCCGTATTGACAATAATAGGTGATTTCCAAGACAATGCCAGAGCAGGTGTTATTATTTAGTTTTATGGGGAGAAAGTGATGCCGAGGCTCTCATCTAAGACGTCATTTTCAGTTATTTTAACCGTGTTGCTGGTTGTGTTATCGGCTATTTCTATCATGTCCTGTGCGCAGGAGGAAGAGGTAAGTGAAAAAATTGGGGTGGTGGTCACCATCTTGCCTCAAGCTGAATTTGTGGAGAATGTTGGTGGAGAAAGGGTAAACATTACGGTCATGGTACCACCGGGGGCAAACATTCATATCTATGAACCCTCTCCCTCCCAAATGACCGCTCTTGCCAAGGCGGAAATGTATGCCAAGGTCGGTTCCGGTATTGAGTTTGAACTGGTCTGGACGGACAAACTGATCGCGGCTAATAAGGATATGCTAGTGGTTGATTGCTCGCAAGGAATAGAACTTCAAGTAATGATTGGAGAGTACGAACACGAAGGAGAACACGAAGAGGAGGAGCCTGAGCACGGTGGCATGGACCCCCACGTATGGATGTCACCGTTGAATGCTCAAATAATGGTGCGTAACATTTGCGATGGGCTAATTCAGGTTGACCCAGATAGCAAGACCTATTATGAGCAGAACCGTGATGCTTATCTCCAAAAATTAGCCGAACTTGACCAGGATATCAGAGACGGCTTATCGGGAGTGACCAACCGGAAATTCATGGTCTATCACCCTGCCTTTGGTTATTTTGCCAGAGAATATAAGCTCACCATGTTACCTATTGAGGAAGAAGGGAAAGAACCAACCGCAGCGGGCCTGGCTCATTTAATCGAGCAGGCGAAGGAGCATGAGATAAAGGTTATCTTTGCCGAACCTCAGTTTAATCCGCAAAGTGCCGAGGTCATCGCCGAGGCAATAGGCGGCAGAGTGGTCTTTATCGACCCCTTAGCTAGGGATTATATCGCGAACCTACGTATGCTCTTAGATGAGTTAGTTCAAGCGATGGAATAGCCAGGCTTGTGACGGAAAAATTCTCCCTATGCAGAACGTTATTACCGTGATAAGATTTACTAAGCTTCTCATCTCGGCTAGGTATGATGAGATAATTTAGCGGAGGCATTATTATGAGTACTGAACTTGAGGAGAAGATAAAGTCATCTCTGGTGGAAGGCAAGTTACCCTGCGCCGTCGCCTTTAAGATCGCCAAAGAGTTAAAGGTCAGCCCGCGAGAAGTCGGTAAGGCGGCGAATAAACTAGCCATTAAGATTTCTAATTGTCAGTTGGGCTGTTTCCCGTAGCGCTCTGGCCTGATAAGATGACCTAACCTTTTCTTCCCTCCCACGTTCTAGTATAGTGAAGTATCGAAACAGGAGGCTCTTATGAAAAGGTTAATATTAGCTTTGTTACTGGTCATGCTCCTGCTGCTACCGGTTGCCTGTGCTGCACCTGCTCGGGCACCCGCGCCAGCCCCACCACCAGCACCTTCAGTAGCACCAATGCCAGTACCAGCACCGGCTCCAGCACCGCCGCGGGAGGAAGAAGCAGTGGTGACTGAAGCAGGACAGCCCTGGGATATTGAGCGCATGATTGTGCGCACCGGGAACATGCAGCTGGTCGTGGAGGATGTCCGTGCCAGCATAGACAGAATCAACGAGCTTGCGGAAACTCTGGAAGGGTATGTTGTCTCTTCAAGAAGCTGGAAGGAAGGGGAAAGAATTATTGGCGCCACTACCATTCGGGTGCCTGCGGAGGAGTTCTATTATGCGACCAGTGTGATAAGGGCAATGGCAGTGGAAGTGCTTTTAGAGAGCACTTCAAGCACGGACGTAACCGAGGAGTACGTTGACCTGAGCGCTAAGCTGCGCAACCTTGAAGCCACCGAGAAACAGCTGCTCCAGCTTATGCAGAAAGCGGTCAAAGTGGAGGAAATCCTTGAGGTGCAGCGTGAGCTCTCCCGTGTGCAGGGAGAAATCGAGCAAATAAAGGGACGCATGCAGTATCTGGAGCGAACCTCAGAGACCTCACTTATTGAAGTGCTTCTGGAGCAGTCCAAGCTTGACGTTAGGTTCAGCGCCAGTATGGTGACGGCGAAGGAGGGCGAGAGAATCCGGTTTGATGGTGATGTGGCCGGTGGTATCGCCCCGTACAGCTTTGAGTGGGACTTTGGCGACGGCGATACGAGCACCGAAGACCGCCCGAGGCATGTTTACAGGTCATCCGGTACGTATACCGTCACCCTTACCGTTACTGATGACCGTGGGAATACGGATACTGAGGTAAGGAAGGATTACATCACTGTTATCCCAGCCTGGAGTGCCGGCAGTATCGCCAGCGGTGCTTGGAATGGCCTGATCACCTTTGGTCGGGTGCTGGCGAATATTCTCATCTGGCTCGGCATTTTCAGTCCGGTCTGGATAGTTATTGGTGTTATACTGTATTTCTCTTGGTGGCGTCGGAGAAGAAAGAGAGCATAGCTAAGGAGGATAGTGAGGATGAACCTTGCTAAATTTTCTCTAGAAGGTAAAATAGCCCTGGTAACCGGGGGCAGTCGGGGAATTGGTCGGGCCATTGCTCTGGCTTTTGCTGATGCCGGGGCAGATGTGGCCATAAGTAGCCGCAAACTGCCGGCTTTAGAGGAAGTGGCAAAGGAAATCGGGAGGAAGGGGAGAAAGAGCTTGGCCATAGCCAGCCATGTGGCTAAACCGGAAGAGTCAAAAGCTTTGGTGGAAAAGGTAAAAGGTGAGTGGGGAAGGATTGACATTTTGGTGAACAATGCTGGCACAAATCCCTACTATGGTCCCCTGTTAGATGCTGAGGAATGGGCATGGGATGTCACCATGAACGTTAACCTCAAGGGGCCGTTTTTATTAAGTCAATTAGTGGCCAGGGTGATGAAGGAGCAAGGTGGCGGCAGCATTATTAATATCGCCTCTATTGCCGGCATAATTCCCAGC
>JAUWBK010000120.1 GCA_030605045.1 Dehalococcoidia bacterium | reverse complement strand
CAAGATGATGTGGCAGCGGCGTTGGTGGATTACGGTATTCCGACCAATGCCATCAAGGGAGAAGATGAGGCAACCTATTATAAGCATATTAATACGGCTCTGGATAGCAAACCCCAACTTACCGTAGATGATGGCGCCGACTTGGTTACCACCCTTCATACCAAACGAAGTGACCTCATGGCTGATGTTATTGGTGGCACTGAGGAAACTACCACTGGTGTGGTTCGACTACGCAGCCTAGAGAAGGCAGGTAAACTAAAATATCCGATAATTGCCGTTAATGACGCTCAGACCAAGTATCTCTTTGATAATCGCTACGGCACCGGGCAGAGCACTATAGATGGCATTACCCGGGCCACTAATATTCTCTGGGCGGGGAAAAAGGTGGTGCTTTGTGGCTATGGCTGGTGTGGGCATGGCGTGGCCTTAAGGGCCAAGGGGCTGGGTTCCCAGGTGATTGTGGTTGAGGTAGAACCTGTCCGGGCTCTAGAGGCGGTTATGGATGGCTATCAGGTGATGCCACTTCTGGAAGCCGCTAGGGTAGGCGATATCTTCATTACGACCACCGGTGATAAGAATGTTATTGACAAAGCCCATTTTAGGGTGATGAAGGACGGCGCTATTCTGGCTAACAGCGGACATTTTAACGTCGAAATTAACCTTCCGACTCTGGAAAGTCTGGCCCGTCTTAAGCGGCGGATACGCGCCTTTGTTGACGAATACACCCTGGCTGATGGCCGCCACTTGTACCTGCTGGGGGAGGGGAGACTGGTCAATCTGGCAGCGGCGGAAGGACATCCGGCCAGTGTTATGGATATGAGCTTTGCCAATCAAGCGCTGTGTCTGGAATATATGGTCAAAAATAAGGGAAGACTTGAGCTCAGAGTCTATCCAGTGCCTGAAAAAATTGACCAAGAGGTAGCCCAGTTAAAGCTTCAGGCTATGGGTATTGAAATCGATACTTTGACCCCGGAGCAAAGGAAATATCTCACCAGTTGGGAGGAGGGGACATAGAGAGTTGCGCAGTTTCCTATATTGGAGGAGAAGATGACCAACAGTTTTGCTAGCTCACCTAACTATTTGCTGACCTCAGAGTCAGTTACTGAAGGACACCCGGACAAGCTATGTGACCAGATATCGGACGCGATTCTTGATGCTATCTTGGAAAAGGACCCGTATGGCAGGGTGGCTTGTGAGACAGCGGTAACCAATGGCTTAATAATTGTTTTGGGTGAGATTACCACCGATTGCTATGTTGAAATTCCTCAGGTGGTACGGGAAGTAGTTAGAGATGTGGGCTACACCTACCCCGAATATGGTTTTGAATATCAGTCCTGTGGCGTGATGGTTTCGATTAAGCCCCAATCCCCGGATATAGATAAGGGGGTAAGTAAGTCACAGGAAACAAAAGCGGGCTCGGCTGATAACCTGAATCTAATTGGGGCTGGTGACCAGGGAATGATGGTTGGCTTCGCCTGTAACGAAACACCGGAACTTATGCCGTTGCCTATCTCTCTGGCGCACCGGCTCTGCCAGCGTCTGGCTCAGGTCAGGAAGGATAAGACTTTACCTTACCTCCGTCCTGATGGCAAATCACAGGTAACGGTGGAATATCATAATGGTACCCCTAGGCGGGTAGATAGTGTGGTAATTGGTGCGCAACACGACCCTGATGTTAGCCGCAGCAAAATCGAGCGGGATATTATCGAGCAGGTAGTCAAGGCAGTTATCTCTCCCTCGCTTATCGATGATAGAACCAAATACTATGTTAATGCCACCGGTCAGTTTGTCGTCGGCGGACCGGTATCAGATACCGGTTTTACTGGGCGGAAGATTCTGGTTGATGCTTATGGAGGCATTGCCCGTCACGGTGGCGGTTGTTTCTCCGGTAAAGACCCGACCAAGGTTGACCGCTCGGCGGCTTATGCGGCTCGCTATATAGCTAAAAACATAGTGGCTGCTTGGCTGGAGGAGAGACTGGAAATCCAGATTTCATATGTTATTGGCGTTGCCCACCCGCTATCTATCTCGATTGAAACCTTTGGCACGGCTAAGGTTGGCCAGGAGGTTTTACTCAATCTGATTGACAAACACTTTGACCTGAGACCGGAGGCTATTATTCGATATCTTGACCTGCGCCGTCCCATCTACCGACCGACCGCTGCCTATGGGCACTTTGGTCGGACTGACCTCGACCTGCCCTGGGAAAAGACCGACAAAGCCGAAATCCTGAGAAAAGAGGCGCTGGGTAAGTAATAGGGGAGTCTAAGAGGGGCGAAGCCCCTCTCCCATAACTCTTCCCTCTCCCTTATCAAAGGGAGGGGGATAACGGGGGAGGGTTACCTAATAGAAACTCAATAATGGAAAAGGTGATATTATCTTGGAGTGGTGGTAAAGATAGTGCCATGAGCCTTTATGAAATCCAAAAAAGTGGAGAGTATGAAATAGTATCTTTACTAACCACCATAAACCAGGACTATGATCGAGTTAGTATGCACGGTGTACGCCGAACCCTGGTGGAACAGCAGGCGGCCTCTTTAGGTCTACCGATGGCAAAAGTTTTTGTGCCCAAGGCTTGTTCTAATGAAGAATATGAGTCTAAAATGAGCGAAGTCCTTACCAAGTTCAAACAAGACGGCATCACCCAAGTGGTTTTTGGTGATATCTTTCTGGAATGGGTGAAAGAATATCGGGAGAATAATTTAGCTAAGTTGGGGATGAAGGGGGTCTTTCCCATATGGGGGAGGGATACGGCGGAACTTACCCAGTCATTTATCGTGCTAGGTTTCCGGGCGGTCATTACCTGTGTAGATACCAAAGTCCTGGCTCAGAGGTTTTTAGGCAGGACGCTCGATGGGCAATTTCTAGTTGAGCTTCCGCCTGCTGCTGACCCGAGTGGTGAGAACGGAGAGTTTCATTCTTTTGTCTTTTCTGGTCCGATATTCAAGGAGAGAATAGCCTATAGCTTGGGCGAAACAGTGCAAAGGGATTCGTTTTGCTTTCGTGATTTGTTACCCAAAGAAGGGGTGAGGTGATGGCTAATCCCATTAAATTTGGCACCGATGGCTGGCGAGGAATTATCGCCCAGGATTTCACCTTTGATAATGTGCGATTCTGTGCTCAGGGGGTAGCTGATTACCTGAAACAGGCGGGCTTGGCAAAACAGGGGCTGATTATCGGCTATGATACCCGTTTTGCCTCCGAGGACTTTGCCTCGGCAGCGGCTGAGGCAGTTGCCGGCAATGGGATAAAAGTATACCTTTGTTCCAAGGCAACACCAACCCCGGTTATTAGCTTTGGTGTTCTGGCGAAAAAGGCAAGCGGTGCCATCATCATAACGGCCAGCCATAACCAACCTATCTGGAACGGCTTTAAGTATAAATCGGAACACGGCTCCAGCGCTCCGGATGAAGTTACTGCTCAAATTGAAAAATTTATTGCCCGGGCTCTGGCTACTGGAAAAGTAAGCCAATTGCCCTTAGACGAGGCTTTAACACAAGGGCTGGTGGAATATCTTGACCTAGCCCCGGTCTACTTAGACCAGATAGCTAAGCTCATTGACCTGAAGGAAATACGCCAGTCCGGTCTGAAAGTGGTCGTTGACTCGATGTATGGCGCTGGTGCTGGCTATCTTAAGACGATGCTGGACGGAGGGGCTACTGAACTAATCGAG
>JAUWBK010000019.1 GCA_030605045.1 Dehalococcoidia bacterium | reverse complement strand
ATGCGCCGTCAAGGTACACTCACACATTTGAGATTGTCTATGCTATTGAGGTTATCTACGCTAAAGACTCTGATATCTATGTGATGGATGCGGACGGGGGCAATCTGACTCAGCTTACCGATACCAGCAAGCGTAGTGAGGGTAGTCCTGTTTGGTCTCCTGATGGTACTCGAATCGTGTTTTCTTCCGACAACCTTACAGAGGAACATTTGGATATCTATGTCATAGATGCGGATGGGGGCAATCTGACCCAGCTTACCCATACCAGCGGTTACAGTGAGCAGGGACCTGTCTGGTCTCCTGACGGTACTCAGATCGTGTTTTCTTTCCGTGGAGATATCTATGTAATGGATGCCGATGGCTCCAACCGAAAACGCTTGGAAACTAGGAGCAGTTCCCCTACCTGGTCCCCAGACGGCGCTCAGATTGTTTTCAGCTGTGACCGAGACGGGGACGACGAGATTTATGTGATGGACGCCGACGGGACCAATCGACGTCAACTCACTGCGACAGGTAAAGGAATAGATGATACTCAGCCTGCATGGTCACCTGATGGGAGCAAGATCGCTTTCATTTACGAGCCGCGTCCTTCGCCAGGGTGGCCGCAACCCCCGGTGCCTTTGACTCCTGGCGAAATCTACGTTATGAATGCAGATGGTAGTCACAGAACCCAAATTACCGATAACAAGGAGAGGGAGATGCGCCCTCACTGGGTACCACGCAAGAGAGGTGTGGAGGTCACCGAGGTCTCGGTAATCATTCCTGATTGAAGGAGCGGGTTTCGCCTTCTCCGCTAACACGGTGAAAACCTATCTACCTGAAATTTTGGAGTCAATTGAAACAACACCTTAGAAGATCATATTTAAGTGTAATAAACATAGTAGTTAAATCAGGATAGGAAGGGTTCTCTCTCAATTATCGTAACCGCATTCCGCACGCCTGAAGCACACAGGATAGCTCAACTCAATCATATACCACTATTGCTCAGTACAACCCTATCTTTTTACCACCTTGTTCGTTATACTTTATGCACAGGGTAACACCAGAATTGTGGAGTTGTCAGGTGCAAGATGAGAAGGGCCTCGTCCGGCGGGCGCAGCAGCACGACCAGACGGCTTTAACTCAAATATATGAGGAGAACTTCGATAAGATTTATCGATATATAGTTCTCAAAATAGGAGATAGGACGGAGGCAGAGGACATGACGCAACAGGTCTTTCTGAGCGCCTTTAAATCTATCTCTTCCTTCAAGCACAAGGGGAATCCTTTTTCTTCTTGGCTGTTTCGCATTGCCCATAATAAGGTAGTTGACTACTTTAGAAAGAAGTCAAAGCGGGCTACGGTTCCGCTTGATGAGGCACTGGCCAGCGGTGGTAGTGACCCGAGACTGGAGGTGGAGCGTAATTTAGAAATTGGGCGACTGGTTTCGGCAACCAAACAGTTGACTAAGGCACAGCAGGAGGTGATTTCCCTCCGCTTTGCCGGCGAACTATCGTTGGCTCAGGTAGCCAAAGTTATAGGTAAAAGTGAGGGAGCAGTAAAGGCGTTACAGCACAGTGCCATAGTATCTCTGCGTAAAATGCTGGCCGCAGGGTAAGACAATGAAAAAGAGAAAAGAATTCGATAACATTCTGGATGAATGTCTGGAGCGGATACTCACCAGGAGTGAGACTATCGAGCAGTGTCTGGCGAGCTATCCGGAGCAGGCTGCCGAGCTTGAACCATTGCTCCAGACTGCCCTGTCCACCAAAGAAACATTAGCCATCAAACCTCGACCTGAGTTCCGGGATAGAGCCAGATACCAGTTGCTTGCCGAACTGAGGGAAATGGAGGAGAAGAGACAGCGCCGCTTTGCCTTCTTTAGCTGGCAGCCACGGTGGGCAACGGCTGTAATCGCGGTTCTCATCCTCGTGCTGGCGAGTGGCAGTACCGTGGCCGCTGCCAGTGGCAGTATGCCTGACGAACCTCTGTATCCGGTGAAGCTGGCAACCGAGAGAGTGCAATTGGCATTAACCCCCTCAGCTCTGGGCAAGGCAGAGCTGTATGCCAAGTTGGCTGATAAGAGGGTGGCCGAGATAATTAAAATGGCAGATAAAGGTAAGCTGAAGCAGGTGGAGCAAACTACCCAGCGACTAAACGCTCAACTTATGGCGATGACAACCTTGGTCAGTCCCGAGGGAAGGGAGGCCGCTGTTTCCATTACTCCAGCACCGGAAGCGGCTCAGGAAGCCCCTTCACCGCCTGTAGCTGAAGAACCTCGAGAGAAAAAACCTGGTGTAGTCCTGGCGCCGGCGCCACCGGCGGCAACGGAAGAGGCACAAGTACCTCCCGTGGCGGAAGAACCTCCAGGGAGAAAGCCTGAGGTGCGCGTAGCTCCAGCCCAGCCCGTACCTCAAGAAGCACCGGCACTACAGCCAGCACCACCAGAGCAAGCGGAGGCTGATGTCGATAAAGGTACTAAAGCTGATAAACGGGCTAAACTCAGAATGATTGTGGCCCGTAATGTGGCCAAGCATCGGGAGGCGCTTCTCGCTGCACTGGAGAGGGCGCCGGAATCAGCCAAACCAGCCCTGCTGCGGGCGATTATTGAATTAGATGCCCAATATGAGGAAGTCCTCAAGGCATTAAAAGAGCGCACAAATGATAATGAAGAAGAACATGAAACTGAGGTAGAAGAGGATACTGAGGAAGAGGATGCTGGAGAAGATGACACTGAAGAAGAGGATGATGACGGAGAAGAGTAAGGTAGCTTTATAAGGTCGAGATGACAGTCTTACCCTAAAAACTTGCCAATTTTTCTTAAGTCGCCACTAACCAAGTGGCGACTTTTTCGTTGTATATAGTGAATAAATTGGAAAGAAGATGAAAAGAATGTCCAAGAAAATGAAAGTCCTGGTCTCGGTGCTGGTGGCCATCCTCGTGCTGGGCGTAGGTGGCACCACGATAGCGATGGCGCAGGAGGGTGAGGAGCCCAAGCCACAAGATGAGGAGCTCACGGCAGAAGTGGAGGAAAATGACTTTCTCACCAGGGTTGCCGAAATCCTGGGTATTCCCGAGGAAGACCTGAAGGAAGCCTTTAAGCAGGCACGGCAGGAAATGATGGAAGAGAGATGGGAAAAAGCTTTTAACCAATTGCTGGATAAAGCCGTGGAAGAGGAAATACTCACTCCTGAAGAGGCTGAGGAAATCAGAGAATGGTGGGCGCAAAAGCCGGAGGCACTAAACTTGGGTCTGTGCCGGCGTGCCTTTGGTTATATGGCCCCAAATGCTGCGAATATGCCAGGTGTCAGGCGGGGACAACGACCTGAAATAAGGCAGCGCCTTGCCCTCAAGTTTCAGGAGAGAGCCAGGGATAGAGAGTGCATTACTCAAGACGAGAACGATGAAATTTACCAGTGGCGGCAGAACAGGCCAGAATCTTTGAATCAGCTGTCTCCCCGTGCCCGCATCTTCAAGACCATGCGTAACCGGCAGATGATCGCTGTCCCCAAGGGGTGGAATGGACCAATGCCCCAAATGGCTGACTAAATTGTCCTATAGATACTACAAATAGCAAGTCGGGAGCCTCGATGAGGGGCTCCCGTACTATTTTGCCCACATTCCCCTGCCGAACTGCAGCCGACAAGTAGCCAGAGAAAGAAAATAATAATGGCAAGCCAGATTCTACCTTTCATTCTTTGCCATATTGGTATAGCGCTCCAGCTCGCTGTAAAGGCAGCCGCAGTATTGCTGGCGGTAGAGGTTAAGCGGCTTGGTCAGGTGGCGACTGTCTGAGTAACGTTTCCTCAGGTCAGCGTAGAGAAAGGCTACGCCTGTTTCCTCAGCTAGCTTATTGCCGATTTCCTTGATAAGGTCGTGCTTCTGGTGGGGACTGATGAGCAGGGTGGTCGTGAACGTGCTGAAGCCCATCTGGTGGGCAGTTTCCGCAGTTTTTGACAGGCGTAGTCTGAAACAGTACTGGCAACGCTGGGATTCCTGCCCCACCACCTGGCGGAAATAAGTAATCATATCATAGCCCTCGGTGACGATTAGTGGCAGATTTATTTCTTGGGCTAGGGATTTCATTGCTTCCAGACGTTGCTGGTGCTCCGTATAGGGATGAATATTCGGGTTATACCATAGGGCGCTGACTTTGTATCCCTGCTCTCGCCAGTAATTGGCCGTGTAAGCGGCACAGTGAGCACAGCAGCAGTGAATTAAAACTGACTTCATTTCAACCATAATTGTAACAATATAGCCGATTAGGCGCAAAAAACTTAGACTGGTTTTCTCTTAAGAATGAAAAATGTTAGAATAGGACAAATCTTTTCAGGAGGTGGACATTGTTTTACGAAGTAGAGTATCCACAGCCGGAACCGGGCCAGAAACAGATTTCAGCCCTGGTGGTCTTAAACCCGGCCGAGTCCCGGCGGCTTTTGGCTAAGGCTACGGTGGCGCTCCCCGAGGTGCAGAATGCCTATAAAAATGGCATGGTCATCATTGCCCGGGGTATTACCACTGCCTTTATCAGTGAGGAACTCTTCGGGATTAAGGTGGAGCCCAAGGCTGGCCAGACCGTGGGTATGGTCTGTAACGGCATCACCAATGCCAATTCGGGGCCGCCTCCCTGCACCTGGCACGTTACCAGGAAAGGGAAAGTGGTTGAAGGTGCTGATTCCAATGTTGAAATACTTAATTTCGGCCCCGATGATGTTTTCATTAAGGGGGCCAACGCCATAGACCTGGAGGGTAATGCTGGCGTTTTTACTTCCGGTATGAAGGGTGGTACCATCGGCATGTGCTGGCCCATAGTGACACCGCGCGGTTGTCATCTCATCATGCCGGTCGGTCTGGAGAAGCTGGTGCCCTCGGTCATTGAGGCAGCCAAGCACTCCGGCATCTATTACTTCAAATACAGCACCGGGCTACCCACTAAACTCACTCCGGTGGTTCTGGGCAAAGTGGTTACTGAGATTCAGGCCTTAGCCGTGTTGACCGGCGTTAAAGCCTATCACTTGGGTTCCGGTGGTGTTGGGGGCTCTGAGGGGGCAGTGGTACTGGCGCTGGAGGGGGATGAGAAGCGGGTGAAGAATGCCTTTGAGCTGGTGAAGTCCATTAAAGGCGAGCCTCCGGTGACAATACCGGATACATTCCGCGTAAGCTCGGCCGAAGATTACAACTACGATGCTTTGGCTCAACTGGCCACGCTAGGCGGTATCTAGCAGAGGTCACCTAGCGAAGACAAACTAGGTGAAAGCAAGTAAATAAGCTCAGGAGGTAGCCCCATGTTCTATGATTTCCCTAAGGACTTTAAGAAGTTTGAGCCAGCATCAGGATTTTTAGTGCACGTGGTTTCGGGACAACGCTTAATGCTGTCCCATGTTACCTTACAGCCAAACTCTGACGTCCCTCTCCATAGCCACTCCGAGGAGCAGATGGGAATCATCCTGGAAGGCGAATTTGAGATGACCATCGGGGATGAGACCCGGCTGCTGAAAAAGGGAGATATGTACCTTGTTCCGGCCAACACCATCCATAGCGGTGTTACTCATACTGAGGAGGCCTTGGTTCTGGATGCCTTCAGCCCACCCAGAGAGGTCTATAAATAACACGTCAAGAAGGGAAGCGATTACCACAGGGTTGGCTGAGGAGGTTTTTCTTTGTTATATGGCACCCCAAGGTGCTGATAGGCTAACTGGGTAGCCAATCGGCCGCGGGGGGTTCGTTCCAGAAAGCCCAGTTGCAGCAGATAAGGCTCGTAAACATCCATAATGGTATCTGACTCCTCACTGATGGAGGCAGCCAGAGTCTCCAGCCCCACTGGGCCACCATTAAACTTATCGATGATGGTGTGTAGTAACTTGTGGTCTACCTCGTCCAGACCAATCGGGTCAACTTCCAGTTTGGCCAGTGCCGCAACGGCTACGGAATTGGTGGCGATACCATCGGCAATCACCTGAGCGTAGTCTCTCACCCGCTTGAGCAATCGGTTGGCCACGCGGGGTGTCCCTCTAGCTCGGCGGGCTATTTCTTTTAATCCTTCCTCCTCGGCTTCTATTTGGAGGATGCGCGCGGAACGCTTAAGAATTGATTCGATCGATGTCTGGTCATAGAAATCGAGGCGGTAGACCGCACCAAATCGGTCTCGGAGAGGTGGGCTCAGCAGGGCGAAACGGGTGGTAGCACCAATCAGAGTAAAGCTGGGTAGATTTAGTCGCAAGCTTCTGGCACCGGGACCCTTGCCGATGATAATATCCAGGGCAAAGTCTTCCATCGCTGGGTATAATATCTCCTCTACTGCCCGATTGAGGCGGTGGATTTCATCAATGAAGAGTATATCCTGACTGTGGAGATTGGTTAGGATGGCAGCCAGGTCCCCGGTACGCTCGATTGCTGGGCCTGAGGTAACCCTGATGTTGACCCCCATCTCTACGGCAATGATATAAGCTAGGGTGGTCTTACCCAGACCGGGTGGGCCGTAAAGTAGGATATGGTCTAATGCCTCGCCTCTACCTTTGGCCGCAGCGATGGCTATATTCAAGTTACCCTTAATCTTTTCCTGTCCGACGAACTCATCGAGGCGGCGGGGTCGGAGGCTAGTGTCAAGTGGTATATCCTCAGCGCTGGGTTTGCCTGATATGATGCGAGCTATTTCACCTCACCCCCATTAGTCCCCTGGCTTTTCCTCAGCTTCTTCCGTGGCGGATGGACTTGACGCTCCTTCTGGCTCTGCCTTGGTTATCACGTCTGGAGCTTCTTCAGGTTCTTCGTGAGATAGTGTGTCTGGTGTTTTTTCCAGGACTTCATCAGGTATCTGGCTGGAGACTTCACCGAGTCCTTCCTCAACTAATTGGCCTGGTGCTTTTTCAAGGTCTTCGGAAGTTATCATGTTTGATGCTTTCCCAGGTCCTTCGTCACTTGGTTGACCCGGTGCTTCCTCCGATGTTTCCTCGGCAACTGGGCTTGAGGCTTCTCCCGTTTCTTCACTGAGGGATAAGCTTGGCACTTCCTCGGGCTCTTCTTCTCCAGACGGTAACTCGGCTACCTCTTCGAAAGGTGGATAGTGAGCTGGAATCAGCTTACCGATAATGACATTTTCCTTGAGCCCGATCAGCCGGTCTATCTTGCCGAAAACGGCGGCTTCGGTAAGGACCCTGGTGGTTTCCTGGAAGGAGGCCGACGCTAGCCAGCTATCGGTACTCAGTGAGGCTCTAGTTATGCCCAGTAACACGGTATGGGCAGTGGCTGGCTCCCCTCCTTCAGCCAGTACCTTGGCGTTAATATCCTCGTAAACGAACTTGTCTACCAGCTCTTCTGGTACCAGGTCAGTGTCACCGGCGGAATCAACGCGAACTTTGGTCAGCATCTGGTGGATGATAATCTCAATATGTTTGTCGTTTATATTTACCCCTTGGGAACGGTACACCTTTTGCACCTCGTCGACGAGATATTGCTGTACTGCCTCTCTACCCAAAATGCGCAATATATCCTGCGGGTTTACCGACCCATCGGTGAGTTGCTGGCCGGCTTTTAACTGTTCTCCAGCTTGAACTCGAACACTGGTGGTGATCGGGACAATATATTCTCGCTCCTCTCTCTCCTCGTAGCTGATAAATAGTCGCTTACCTTTGACGGTTACCTCACCGGAGACGCGAGCTAAGATAGGTTGAATTTCAGGAGATAAGGCGACAGTTTTGGTTTTGGTCTTTTTAGCTTTAGTGGGGACTTTAGTTGCCAGCACGGTACCAATATCTACCCGTTGACCATTGTCTACCATAACCTGCCAGCCAGCCGGAAGTGAATATTCATCACGGTATGTCTCAGAGCTGGTAACCTTGATCCTCCTACCCCCCTCATTCTGAATCACATCGGCGACTCCATCTATTTCTGAGATAATTGCTTGACCTTTAGGGGCTCTGGCCTCAAAAAGTTCTTCGACTCTAGGTAGACCGCTGGTGATGTCAAGCCCAACGACCCCCCCAGTGTGGAAGGTGCGCAATGTTAGCTGGGTGCCTGGTTCACCGATGCTCTGTGCGGCAATTATGCCGCCGGCCGTATTGAGTTTGACCAGCCCCCCGCGAGCAAGGTCTCGGCCATAGCAGTTCTGGCAGGTACCCCGCTTCGACTGGCAGGTAAGGGGAGACCTGACGTGGACTTTGGTTATCCCCGCGACAATAATTTCGTTTCCCTTCTGCTCGTTAATTTCCTCATTCCGGTCAACAATAATTTCTCCAGTGTTGGGATTAACCACTGGGCTGGCCACCAACCGACCGATTATTCGCTCTGTAAGCGAAGGTAGTGGCCCCTTTTCCCGTGGTTCGGATATCCAGATGCCATTCGTAGTCTCGCAGTCCTCTTCGAAGACGATCACGTCTTGGGCCACGTCGATAAGGCGTCTGGTGAGATAACCACTGTCCGATGTCCTCAATGCCGTATCAGCCAGCCCCTTGCGGGCACCATGGGTAGAGATAAAGTATTCCAGAACACTGTGTCCTTCACGGAGACTCGACTTGATCGGGAAGTCGATTATCTTACCGGAGGGGTCAGTCATTAAGCCCCGCATGCCGGCCATCTGGGTAATCTGGGAAATATTACCCTTGGCGCCTGAGGTTGCCATCATGTAAATACCACCAAAGCGATCAAGACTGTCTGAGACAGTGCTGGTAATCTTATCTGTGGTTTCCATCCAGGCGCTGACGATACTGTTATACCTTTCATCCTCGGTAATCAAGCCACGGTGGTACTGGTTATCAATAATGGCAACCCTTTCCTCGGCCTCCTCTAGTAGCTTGTGTTTGCTTGGGGGAACTTGAATGTCATTCATGGCGATGGTGATTCCTGATTTGGTGGCATAGTGGAAGCCTAGCTTTTTAAAATTGTCCAGCACCGCCGCGGTGTCTTCATCACTTAGTCTCCGACAGCATTCGGTTACGATTTGCTTTAAGCCTGACTTATCAATTACTTTGTTGTAGAAGCCTAGTTCAGGGGGCAAAACTTCATTAAAGATAATCCGGCCGACCGTGGTTTTAACTCTTTCCCCACCTCTTTCCTGGTCTCTGACCTCAATCTCAGCTCTGAGGTCAACCTTGCCCAGTTCATAGGCAAGCTTTGCCTCTTCAAAACTGCCGAAAAGCTCGCCTTCCCCTTTGGCGCGGGGCCTGATGGTAGTCAAGTAGTAGCAGCCAAAAACCATGTCCAGGGTGGGGGTTATCGTTGGCTCACCACTGCTTGGTAGCAGCGTATTGTGGTGACTGAGCGCCAGCTCTCTGGCCTCTTCGACAGCGGCTTTAGAGAGGGGGACATGAGCTGCCATCTGGTCGCCATCAAAGTCAGCATTGAAAGCAGAGCATACTAAGGGGTGGATCTGGATGGCGCTACCATCGATGAGTACCGGTTCGAAGGCCTGAATGCTGAGTCGGTGCAGAGTAGGCGCCCGGTTAAGCCATACCGGTCGCTCTTTGACTACCTCCTCCAGTATGTCATATACCTCTGGTTTAGCCCTCTCCACCAGACGCCGGGCACTCTTGATGTTGGGGGCCAGGCCCTGTGTTACCAGTCGATGCATCACAAATGGTTTAAATAGCTCCAAAGCCATTCGTCTGGGTAGACCGCATTGGTGAAGTTCTAGTTCAGGTCCAACCACGATGACGGAACGCCCGCTATAGTCAACTCTCTTGCCGAGTAAATTCTGACGAAAGCGCCCTTGTTTACCCCGCAGCATATCGGAGAGTGACTTTAATTTGTGATTACCGCTGACGGAGATAGCTCGTCCCCGTCGGCCATTGTCGATGAGGGAATCGACGGCTTCTTGCAGCATCCGTTTCTCATTGCGGATGATAATTTCAGGCGCACTGATTTCAATTAAGTGGCGCAAGCGATTATTGCGGTTAATGACGCGTCGATACAGGTCGTTAAGATCACTGGTGGCGAATCTCCCCCCGTCAAGCTGAACCATAGGGCGAAGGTCGGGAGGTAAGACCGGCAGTACCGTTAAAATCATCCACTCTGGCTTATTGCCGCTGTTGCGGAAGGCTTCCACCACCCGCAGTTGCTTGCTTGCTTTCTTGCGCCGTTGCCCAGAAGAAGACAGGGTTTCTTGAAGGAGTTCCTTACGTATTTCATCGAGGTCAATGTCTTGAATAATCCGGAGAATCGCCTCAGCACCCATCCCGGCTTCAAAAACCTGACCATATTTCTGTTTGAGATCATGATACTGACTCTCATTGAGTAATTCCCTGACACGGAGGCTTTTTAGCCGTTCCACCTCAGTGGTGAGCTTCTCCTCAAGCTGTGCCTTTTCCTCAATGAAATTACGCCGGAGCTGGTTTATTTCCTCTACCGATGTCTGTTCCGCCTCCATCTGAGTGATTTTAGCTTCCAACGTGCTTTGGTGCTCGGCTATTTCCGGTGAGGTATTTTCCTCAAGTTGCTTGATTGCTTCCTGGCGTGCCTCCTTGTCAATAGAGGTGATGATGTAATGGGAAAAGTATAAAACGTGTTCCAAACTCCGCGGCGGCAGGTCAAGGAGTAGTCCCAATCGACTGGGTGTTCCTTTGG
>JAUWBK010000025.1 GCA_030605045.1 Dehalococcoidia bacterium | reverse complement strand
GTGGCGGTGGAAATAGACCAGAAAGACAAGCCACTACGAATTGAGCTTATTGAAAATGCGGTTGGCGAAGCTTGAGAGTTATCTAGCTTTACCCCTCAACCTGGCTATGCTAGAATTAACCCACCTGGATATGGAAAAAATGTCAAATCAAACACTGCGCATTATTGATGCCAATCTAAATCGTATTGGTGAGGGACTTCGCGTCCTCGAAGAAATTGCTCGCCTGTTACTTGATGATACTGCCTTAAGCCAGCAGCTCAAGGATATGAGGCACGAAATGGTAAGAGTCGATTTATCACTTGAACAACAATTTCTCCAGGCGCGAAACTCGGAAGCCGATGTTGGCATTAACCTTGAAGCGTCTGGCGAGGAAAAATATAAAGAAATCCCGGAAACGGTATTGGCTAATGCCCGCCGAGTACAGGAAGCACTGAGAGTTATGGAAGAACTGGCTAAAAATCCGGGTTTACCCCTCGAATCGGATAAATTCAAACAGGCTCGGTTCAATCTCTACACAATAGAAAAAGAGTTATTTTCCAATCTGATGCGCCGGGGTAAGGCACAAAGTGAGTAAATTAACGGACAACCTGGACGCAATTGCGGAGCAAATACGACAGGACTTTTCGACTAAAGATGCCGCCAGAGAAAAGGTACTCCCACTATGCCGTGATGCCATTCGTTGCTGCAGCCAAGCTATCCGTGCCGTTCACCGCCAGGAATTTGCCCAGGCTGCGGAATCGCTCAAGTCAGCCCGTAGCCTGCTTACTGAGGCAGGGCAAGCCGTTGCCGCTCATAGTGAGTTAAGCAATACCGGCTTTATCCGGGATGCCCAAAAGGAATTTGCTGAGGGAAGTACTCTCCTCGCTCTGGTAACCGGGAAACGACTTCCTGACCCGGGTGAACTAGGTATTGCCGCCGCTGCTTACTTAAATGGATTGGGTGAAGCGGTCGGTGAGCTGCGGCGTTATTTGCTTGATGGGATGAGACGTGGTGACCTGTCTCGTAGTGAGGAACTATTATTAGTGATGGATGATATCTACAATGTTTTGGTTACCATGGACTTCCCCGATGCCATAACCGGCGGTTTGCGGCGCACCACCGATATGGTTCGTGGTGTTCTGGAGAAAACGCGCAGTGACCTGACTTTGGTCATGAGGCAGAAAGACCTGGAGAACAAATTAGAAAAGTTCAAGGGCGACATCGACTAGATTCTAATTGACCTCCGTTGGCAAATGCGCTAAACTACTAATCTAGTGAACCAAATAAGTCCGATGTGGGAAACAATGAGGAAGGTGGGTTGAAAGACCAGCCTTTCTTTTTACTGTGAAGTAGGCAGAGTTTGGGGGGTTAATTTATGGAGCCATTGATACTACGAATACTGATACTGATGGCGGGAGTTTTAGCTCTGGGTTTCGTTGGTTACCTGGTAACGACTATACTGCGCGAGAGCCCGGGCACGGAGAAGATGAGAGAGATTTCTCACGCCATCCGACAGGGGGCGATGGCTTTCTTGCGCCGTGAGTTCACCACGCTGGCTGGCTTCACCGTCGTAGTATTTATCGTCCTGGCCGTTTTTATCGAACCCAGACCTTTTGTAGCGATAGCCTATCTCTGTGGCACCTTCACCTCGGCTCTTGCTGGTTGGTTGGGGATGAATATTGCCACCTTGGCTAACGCCAGAACCGCTAATGCCGCTATCAGTAGCTGGGCAAGAGGGCTGAAAATCGCCTTCTCCAGTGGGGCGGTGATGGGCTTTTGCGTCGTTGGTTTAGGCTTGTTGGGATTATCTATCATCGCCTTTATCTGGGAAGACACTCATGTCTGGCTGGGCTTTGCCTTTGGTGCCTCCTCGGTAGCTCTATTTTTGAGGGCCGGCGGTGGTATCTTTACCAAGAGTGCCGATGTCGGTGCCGACCTGGTGGGTAAGATAGAAAAGGGCATTCCCGAAGATGACCCCCGCAACCCGGCCGTAATTGCCGACAACGTTGGTGATAATGTCGGCGATGTCGCCGGCATGGGGTCTGACCTGTACGAGTCTTATGTCTCCGCTATCGCCGCGTCAATGGTATTAGGGGTAATTGTCCTTGGTACGGCAAAAGGCATGCTTTTACCGCTGTTGCTTAGCGCCGTCGGCATCGTGGTTTCGATTATCGGTGCCCTCTCCGTGAGGCCTAAAGAGGTTGAGGCTGACTTCGAAAAGCAGGTAGCCAAAGCACATGCTGCCATGAATAAGGGGGTATACGTCAGTAATATCCTGATGATAATCGCTAGCTTCTTTATTATCCGGTTTTACGTGGGTGAGTTGGGACTTTTCTGGGCGCTAATCGCCGGCTTGATTGCTGGTTTTTTGATTGCGCAGGCAACGGAGTATTTCACTTCGGCAGAACACGGCCCAGCCAAGAAAATAGCCAACGCGGCGCAAAGCGGCGCTGCGGTCACCATTATTGAAGGTTTTGCCACCGGTCTGATGAGCACCGTCATTCCTGTCCTTCTTGTCGCCACCGCCACGGTGCTGGCTTACATTTTCGGCGGGCTGCTGGGCATCGCTGTCGCCTCAATGGGGATGTTGATTAACCTGGGGATGTTGTTAGCCATGGACTGCTACGGGCCGATAGCCGATAATTCGGCTGGTATTGCCCAGATGGCCGGCTTGGGTAAAGAAGTGAGGGCACGCTGTGAAGCCCTGGACTCGGTAGGCAATACCACGGCGGCTTTGGGCAAAGGCTTTGCTATCGCCTCGGCTGCCTTAGCTTCCTTAGCCTGGTTAGCCACCTATTTTAAAGTGGCCAACATCGATATCGCTAGCCTGACCAATGTTGGCGTGATTGCTGGTGTGCTCATTGGCGGCATGCTAACCTTTGCCTTCAGCGCCCTGGCGATGAAAGGCGTTGGTGCTGGCAGTTTCGCCATTGTCAATGAAGTCAGGAGGCAGTTCCGCGAGATTAAGGGACTGATGGAAGGTGAGGCTAAGCCAGATTACGTAAGCTGCGTTGATATCGCTACCAAGAGGGCGTTGAAGTCAATGCTACTCCCCGGGATACTGGTGCTGGCGGTGCCTCTTGTCCTCGGCTTTACCCTGGGGCCGGAAGCAGTCGCTGGACTGTTGATTGGGGCACTGCTGACCGGATTCCTGATGGCCGTAATGATGGCTAATGCTGGTGGTGCCTGGGATAATGCCAAAAAATTCATTGAGGCGGGCAACCTGGGAGGTAAAGGCAGTGACGCGCACAAGGCAGCGGTGATTGGCGATACCGTGGTGACCCCTTCAAGGATACCGCCGGACCTTCACTGAACATTCTGATTAAGCTGGTGGGTAAAGTCGCCGTCATTTTCGGGCCGGTCTTCATCATGCTGGTACCTCTTTAAATTACTCATTCTGAACAAGGTGGAATAGATACAATATCAACACTCCCTTCCCCTTCTCTTCTGTGTATAGCAGTTGGGGAGTATTGACAATTACACAAATAGGACTATAATTAGCTTACCTGATGTGAAATAGCCTTAAAAAGAGCATATTGGATTAGGAAGAGTGGCGATGAAAAGAGGCGCTGGTGACCGTTGAATAAGATGCGGTTGCTGGCGTCCTTTTTTATTTAATTAAAGGAGGATAGTACAGATGAAAAAATGGATTTTTATTCCCATCGTAACCCTGCTTGTCTTGTTACCAATGGCAATAGTGGCAGGCTGCGCAGCACCAGCTCCTGCTCCGCCACCAGCCCCGATGCCCGCTCCAGTGCCCGCGCCTGCACCAACGCCCGCGCCGGCGCCTGCACCTACCCCGACTCCGCCTCCGCTACCGACACCTGCTCCTGCACCGGCACCAGCTCCTCAGCCACCGCCGCCAACAACAGAACCAGGAGAGTTTCCTGATAAGAACCTGGAGGAAGCCATAAGGGATGCTCTTGACAAACCTGAAGGGGATATAACTCCAGCGGAACTGGCCGGGCTTACGATGCTATCCGCCCGTCATCAAGGCATTACCGACCTTTCCGGTATCGAGTACTGCACCAACCTGACCTGGCTCGAACTTTATCGCAACGCGATAAGCGACATCTCCCCGCTGGTGGAAAACAGCGGGCTGGGTGAAGGAGACCGCGTATTTCTGGAAGTTAACAATCTAGACCTGTCGGAAGGTTCGGAAGACCTGGAGAATATCAGAATACTGGAGGAGCGGGGAGCGAAGGTTAACTACTAATAACCATATTCCACACGCCCAGAGGTTCGTTGCTTTCATTAGGCTTGAAATAACCGAGGCAGAGGGTGTTATCTCTGCATCTTTCTTTAACCCTGCAAGAAAGGGTTCCCCCGGCGCTCAGTGCCAATGGTGGTCTCAGGACCGTGACCGGGATAAACAACGGTGTCATCAGGTAGCTCCATAAGCTTGGTCTGGAGACTATCCATTAGCTGGCTATAATTACCACCAGGTAAGTCATACCGGCCGATACCATAGTTAAAAAGGGTATCGCCGCTGAACAGAACGCCGTGTCCTAGGAGACAGATGCCACCCGGGGTATGTCCCGGTGTGTGCAGAACCAAAAAATGCAGGTCACCAATATCGATACTGTCTCCACCCTTGAGTAATCGGTCAGCGGGAGGAGGAGCTGGATAAGAAAGCCCGAAAAGAAAGCCTAAGAACTGCTGCTGCAGAGATTCGGCATCATCAGCGTGAATGACTACCTCAACCCCGGTGGCTTCTTTGATTTCCTTTAAGGCACCAACGTGGTCCGGATGTCCGTGGGTGAGCACGATAAGGCTTATCTTAAGTCCCGACTCCTTAACGCTCTGCAAAATCTCATCAGCCTCATCAGCGGGGTCAATTATCATTCCTTCTTTCGTTGCTTCCGAGCCAACAATATAACAATTAGATGCCAGTGGTCCGACTAATAATTTTTTGAGAATCACAATGCTTCCTGTTCTAAAGGCGGTAATCAGGGATGTCTGCTTTAACTGAGGCAGACTTTGCATTTTACCATTAAGCTGGCTTGTTCTCAAGCAATTTCATTCGGTGGTTCTGCTCGGTTATGGTTGATAATTTTTTAAATTTATTCCTGGCGGTATTCTTAGTTAATCTTTGTACTATACTTTGCCTATTAATGCGATTTCGCGGTTTTCATAAACTAAGTTCGAAAGAGCAAAATAGCTACCGAAATAATGGAACTAATGAAAGAAGTAATAGCGGAAACTATAAAGACTTTCACCAAAATGTTTCTTACAATCTCAAGTGTCTCGTAAGACCAATTAAGTTTATCAATAAGGACATTAAACCAACCTTGCCCGGTTATAAATACAATAATCGTTATGAAAGCGGATATAAAGAAGATATAAAGTATTACTTTGAGGATGGCATTCCACGTCTCTTTAGAATTGTTAACCATACCCCCGCTACCTATTTGAAGTGTAAACGAAGTATAAAACAGGGTATATGCTATGTCAACCACAACCGAAGAATACCCATTCGATTAAGTTGACGCTTAATTAGGCTTATGTTAGTATTTAAAAAACCTCAGCTATTAATAATTACGGAGTTTGATTAAAAATCCCTTTTTTAATTTTATCCTTAGTGCTATTTTAATTACAGTCGATTAGCAATCCTGGCTCAGGAGAAGTCATGTCGATGGAAGAAGAGCTAGCCCGGTTAGCACCGGATAAAGATATGCTACTTACTATTGGCGTTTTTGATGGGGTTCACCTCGGCCATAAATGCCTGATTTCACAGCTAGTAGCGCAAGCCAAGCAGCAGGATTTGCTGAGTGGCGTGGTAACCTTCCGTCAGCATCCCCAGGAGGTGCTGCAACCCCAAACTAAACTACCATTCCTGACTGACCTCGTCGAGAGAAGTGACCTTCTTAGAAACGAGGGTGTGGAAGTTATCATTCCGCTATCCTTCACCGTTGAATTAGCCCGGCTCACTGCCCGTCAATTCCTTAGCCTACTGAAGAAATACCTCCGCATGCGCGGATTGGTAATTGGGCTTGACTTTGCCTTGGGTCGAAACCGGGAAGGCAATGCTGATACCCTCCATGCCTTGGGACAAGAGATGAACTTCAGTGTCACTGTCGTGCCCGCGGTAATTATAGATGGGGAAGTAGTCAGTAGCACCGCCATCAGGAAAGCTTTAGCTAACGGTGATATGAAAAAGGTGCGTAGTCTGACGGGCCGTTCCTTTAACCTTCACGGTCGTGTCGTCAGCGGGGCGGGCCGGGGTGTCGCGCTAGGTTTCCCTACTGCCAATCTAAATATCACTCCGGAACAGGCTCTCCCGGCCGATGGCGTATACGCCTGCTGGGCGTACATTGATGGCCAGGCTTACCAGTCAATGACTAATATTGGCCAAAACCCCACCTTTGGCGACCGTAAGCGTGCCGTAGAGGTATATGTCGCTGATTATCATGGTGACCTGTATGGGCGTGAACTGAAGCTCGATATTATGGAGCGACTTCGTGATGAGAAGAAATTTGACACTGTGGCGGAACTGAAGGAACAGATGGCCGAGGATGTAAAACACGGCAAAGCAATATTGAACTCCGAGGGTGGCAACTAGTTATGAAAAACGATGAAAAATCGATAACCAATCAAGATATTAACCGCTTGCTCAGGCGGGGAGTAGCTGAAATCATCGTTGAGGAAGAGATGATTGAGCTACTCCGCTCCGGTAAAAAACTACGGTTAAAGGAGGGATTTGACCCCAGTTTCTCTGACATCCACCTGGGTCACATGGTATCCCTCAGAAAATTACGCCAGTTTCAGGAGCTAGGTCATCAGGTTGTTCTCATTGTGGCGGACTGGACTGCGCAAATCGGTGACCCAAGCGGGGTCTCGGTTACCCGCCCGATGCTATCAGTGGAGCAGGTTATGGCTAACGCTGAGACCTATATGCAGCAGTTCTTTAAGGTGGTTGATAAGGACAAGACGGAAGTGAGATGGCAAAGCGAGTGGTTTGATAAATTTACCCTCACCGAGGTTATTCAGCTTACCAGCAAGTTTACTGTTGCTCAGTTACTGGCTCGGGATGATTTCAGTGCCCGCTATAATGATGGACGACCGATTGCCCTAACCGAATTTCTCTACCCTCTGCTTCAGGCCTATGACTCAGTGGCGATAGAGGCGGATGTTGAGTTCGGCGGCACTGACCAGAAGTTTAATCTTCTATTAGGCAGAGAATATCAAAATATGATGGGGCAGCGTCCCCAGCAGTGCTTTATGACGCCTTTACTGGTGGGCACTGATGGCAGCCAGAAGATGAGTAAAAGCCTGGGCAACTATATTGGGGTTGCTGAGCCGCCCAATGAGATATATGGTAAAGTAATGTCTATTCCCGATAGTCTTATCCTGCAGTACTTTGAATTGGTGACTGATGTTCCTGATGAGGAGCTGGGGGAATTTAAGCAAGGGCTAAAAGATGAAAGCATTAACCCTATGATACTCAAGAAGCACCTGGCTAGAGAAATTGTCAGCCCACTTTATAGCCAGAAGGAAGCAACTGAGGCTGAAGAAAATTTTACTAAAGTTTTTCAGAAAAGAGAAGTACCAGAAGAAATAGAGGAATATCACCTGTCTTTTAGTGAATTCGCACCTGACTTAACGCAACCTGTGAATATAGATATCAGTCGACTACTGGTGAAAATAGGACTAGCTAAAAGCCGTAGCGAAGCAAACCGATTCATTGCTCAAGCAGGTACTACTATAGCTGGTGAGACAGTAACTAGTCATTTAGCGGAAGTCCAGAGCGGCAGCATTATCAAAGTGGGCAAACGCCGCTTTGCTAAAGTGATTAATACTGATAAATAGCCTAGAAAGGAAAACAGTATGGAAGGTTTACGTATTCCCGGACCTACCCCCTGCCCGGCTGAGGTTTTGCAGGCGATGGCTTGGCAGATGATAAACCATCGTGGGCCGGAATTTGGGCAGATAATACAGGATGTAACCGCTAAACTAAAGCGGTTATTCCAGACTAAAGGTGATGTTTTTTTGCTTACTTGTTCCGGCACAGGCGGCTTAGAGGCGGTTATCGTTAATATGCTATCTCCGGGAGATAAGGTGTTGTCCGTGTCTATTGGGTTCTTCGGTGAACGGTTCACCACCATTGCCGAGCAATTTGGCGCTGAGGTAATCCCACTTCACTATGAATGGGGCAGGGTGGCTGATACCGATGATATACGCCGGGCGCTCCAGTCTGAGCCCAAAATTAAAGCCGTGCTGATCACGCATAACGAGACTTCTACCGGCGTTACCAATGACCTGGCCTCCATTAGCTCCGTGGTCAAGGAATTTGATAAATTACTGCTGGTTGATGCCATTAGCAGCCTGGGTTCGATTGACCTGCCCGTGGATGAATGGCACTGTGATGTTACTGTAACTGCCTCTCAAAAAGGGTGGATGGTACCTCCCGGTATGGCGATGGTCAGCGTCAGTCCGGAGGCGTGGCAAGCCCATGCCAAGGCTAAGATGCCCCGTTATAACTGGGATTTCACCAAAGCCAAGAATTATCTCGAAATAGGACAAACGCCCTGGACACCAGCGGTTTCGATTGTATTTGCGCTCTCGGTAGCGCTGGAAATGATGCTGAAGGAAGGTTTACCCAATATCATCGCCCGCCATGCCCGAGTTGGTAAGGCTGCCCGAGACGGGGTAAAATCACTGGGGCTATCTCTTTTTGCCGCTGAAAATTGCGCCTCCAATACGGTTACCGCGGTCGCGACTAAGGATGGACTTGATACCAAAAAACTGCTTACAATTATGAGAGAGGAGCACCAGATAGTACTGGCGGGAGGGCAGCAAAGTTTGGCCGGTAAGATATTCCGCATTGGTCACCTGGGCTGGGTAACCGAGGATGATATTGAGACCATAATGTCAGCCCTAAGGGTAGCACTACCCAAAGCGGGCATGCTATTGGGCAGGGAGAAATAAAGGAAAAAAAGGAGGTTAGAATGCAAGGTAGCAAGCTTTATGTAGGAAATCTTAGTTATTCGGTAACTAAAGAGCAGCTGGAAGAATTGTTTTCCAATCATGGTGAGGTTAAGGAAGTCAATATAATTGAGGGTAGAGGTTTTGGATTCGTTGAAATGTCTAGCCCATCGGAAGCGGAAAAAGCAAAAGAAGCATTGGATGGTTCCGATTTAGAAGGCCGTACCTTGAAAGTTGACGAAGCTCGCCCGCCCAGAGAAAGAAGGGATTATCGAAGATACTAGAATAATTGAGAGATAAGCCAAATTTAGTGGTAGCATAGCAATATGACAGCTATTTCATATAGCAATGGAGAAAAGGGAAATCAAACACTTCCCCAAATTGCTTGTGAAAACTAAATTACGATGAAAGTGAACGCACCATGGCTGATGATGCGGGTACTATTGGGTTTTCTGATAGTGCCATTGGCATTACTCAACGGCTGCTTCGGCCAGGAAGATACCAATCTAGACACACAGATAATTGAAGACGTCACTCTTGAAGAAGCGTACGCTTTGATCGCAGATAACTTAGGTAATCCGAATTTTGTCATCATTGATGTCCGAACTCCGGAGGAATATGCCAGCGGATACATCGAAAAGGCAATTAATCTGGATTACTATTCCGAAACTTTTGCCGATGAACTCGATAAGCTTGATAAAGACAAGGCTTATCTTATCTATTGCCGAAGCGCTAACCGCAGTGGCAAGGCTTTAGATATGATGGCAGAACTCGGTTTCGCCGAGGTTTACAACATGCTGGGAGGGATGGTTCGGTGGGAAGCGGTGGGGTGGCCGACAGTAAAATAGGAAACTGAGCTTTTGTTGTGGCAGAGATTTTAAAGAGGGGCGAAGCCCCTCTTCTTGTTATTCCCCCCTCGTTTAAATTGACTTGACCTATTGGCGGTGTTATCATAATCAAAAAGGGTAGTTGGTTAATCGTTGAAGCTGGATTAGCCCAT
>JAUWBK010000018.1 GCA_030605045.1 Dehalococcoidia bacterium | reverse complement strand
ATGGGTGTGGCGACTGGTTCGGATGGCTACCGAAATCATCGGGGGTTCCGCACTGGCATTGCTACCCCACGCTACCGCCATAAAGTTTGGCTTACCATCAACATTTGCCCCGACCAAGAGTGTGGGCAAGGGGTAAATCCTCGTGGTGGGGCCCATCAGAATTTTGGCCATATTTTCCTCCTGTAGATTATATTATCATCTAGGATTTAGCTAGCATTATAGCCCTTTCTAAATCAGGGGGCAAGAAGACAACATTGTGACGTTCTGTTCAATTCAGGCGTTCCGCGCGAATATCTTTTGGGACCTTGTATTGAGTTCGATAATCTAACTAAGGTATATTTATGGCAGAGATAAACGAGACACTTGACGATGTAAGGACAATTGCTATGTTCATGAGTTAAGGCACAGAGCAAAATGTAAAGACTAGTGAGGAGGTACCAGATGAAGTTAATAGACTCACATGTCATGATGGAATCTCTCGGGGTAATGGACTTGGAGGCCATGGCGGCGGCCGGTATCAGCGCCTTGATAGCCGATGGGGCAGGGGGGATGGATTACGCCACCTCTGCTCAGGCAGCACTAAACTACTACGAGCACACGTTGGTCGGCGAGACCAGACGAGCTGCTGATTACTTTATAGATGTTTATGTTATCCTTGGTATTAACATGAACGCCGTTCCCGCTGACTACGAGAAAATTCTCGAGGCGCTCCCCGAATACTTGAATCGTGATAGAGTGGTTGGCGTCGGCGAAATCGGTTTGGAGCCAAAATCGGGCACCTGCCCTGATTTAAGCAAACAGGAAAAGATATTAAGGACTGAGCTCAGGATGGCCAAGGAACACAATAAAACGGCAGTACTGCATTTACCTGCTACGGAGAGGTCTGATTGGATTGCGCGCTATTTGGAACTTGTTGACGAGGCTGGACTTGAGCGGGGCAAAGTGGTCATTGTCCATGCTGATGCAAGTACCACAAGGATAATCACGGATGCTGGCTGTATTGCTGAAATCTCTGTGTTACCCATGCGGAGGATAACACCTGAGGATGCGGCTAGGATTGTTGCTGAGAGTGATATGAACCGCGTATTGGTGAGTAGTGATAGCCGTATCCGCCATCGGTCAGATCCACTGGGGGTGCCAAGGACAGCGTTACAGATGAAGAAGTTAGGCTTAAAGGAAGAGGATATCACCGGAGTCCTTTACAATAACCCGAGACGTGTATTTAACCTGATCTAAAACCTGGGCGGATTGTGCAATTGGGGGCACATAGCTTCTTTTGTTACTCTAGTTCCTTGCTAACACCACGCTTACAACAAAAATTGGTTAATCGCTGCCGCCAGACCGCTGTGGTCAACATCAAGGGTAACATAGTCGGCTATTGCCTTGACTTCATCCGGGGCGTTGCCCATGGCAATCGCCAGACCGGCTGAAGTGAGGAGTGACATATCGTTGGTGCCGTCTCCCACCGCAATAACCTCATTTAGCGATATCCCCAGATGCGAAGCCAAGGTTTGCAACGCTTTCCCTTTAGATACCCCGGGAGCGAGGATGTTGATAAAGTCAACGTCGGGGAAAGCGGGTGTCTTTACCCAGGAGAAGTGAAGACTATCACCAAATTGGCGGCAGAAATCCCTGGCTTTGGCGGCTTCCTGGGGGGTGGTGGGTACCAGCCCACCTTTAATGACTCTCTCCTTCTCCCAGAGCTTGGTGAAATCGACGATGGTCGGCTGAATGCCGAAGAACTGACGGTGGGCATCGGTTGACCAGGTCTCTCGCTCGACAAAGTAATGCGTCACGGTAAAAAGCTCGAGGTCAAGGTTATGTTCGTGAGCAACCTCAACCATTTGCCTCACCATCACTTTACTAATTGGTCGGACATAAACTTCCTCACCCTGACTGGGGCTGCTGACCAGAGCCCCGTCAAAGGATATGTGGTAGCCATCCGGTGAGAGCTGATTGATGATACTCAAGGAGGCTTGGAGTCCTCGCCCGGTGGACAGAGAGACCGGTATCCCCAAATCACGGACTTTAGCCAGTGCCTCCCTGTCTGCAGCGGAGATTTTTCCATGCCTGTTGACCAGTGTGCCGTCAATATCCATCACCAAAAGCTTATAGGGATGATTTATCAACTTTATTTCCTTTCCAGGCTTGTAGATAGCTTCGGAGAGTTCTGGCATTTCTCACCGCAAACCCCTCGATGTCATTATTGAAATAGATGTAGACAGCTTTAAGATTTGCCGCCAAATTGGCTATCTTCTTTGCCCAATCAGCTAATTCTTCATCAGAGTAACAGCTGGAGTAGAGACCGCTACTGCCATGAAATCTAACGTAGGCAAAATCGGTGGTTGTCACCAGAGGGCAAGTGAGGGAAGGCATATCAAAAACGCAGAGACCGACATTATACTTGCGTAAGATTTCAAAAACCTTCTCCTCAAGCCAGGAGGGGTGCCGGAATTCAAAGACATGCTGCATCCCCGGGGGTAAATTTGACAGGAATGACTCCAGCACCTCGTCATTACGATGCAGACTCGGCGGCAGCTGGTACAAAAGCGGACCCAATTTCTCACCCAAGATTTTAGCTCTGGTAATAAAATTCTCTAATGGTTCTTCGCTGTTTTTCAGTCGCTTGATATGAGTAATAAAACGGCTCACCTTGACGGCAAAGGTAAAATTGGGCGGCGACGAATGATACCAGTTGGCAAAGGCAGCCTCGGAAGGGAGTCGGTAAAAGCTATTATTGAGTTCTACGGTATTAAAATGGTGGGCATAAAACCCGAGCCATTCTGCCTTAGTTAATTTCGCCGGATAGAATATGTCTCGCCAGTGGTCGTAATGCCAGCCGGAGGTGCCAATATGGTAATGAAACGCCATTACATCCCTTGCCCGACTTTATTCTAGCATCTCTGACGATAGACTTCCAAACTGGTGAAGGACGAAGGCGCCAAGGTCGCGACTCAGGTAAAAAGGTTCCTTTTTTGTTGCTATCCTCTCCACACAACCTTTCTAGGGTAGGTATTAATCCGCGGACAAGTTTACTACTGCTCCTACAAGCCTCTGACCATGTTGACGCTATAAAGAGTATCTGATGGTTAGGTAAGGATAACATAAGAGGAGTTGACAATCAATATTCTTAGATTTATAATATAAGCCTCCGATGACTGAGTGAGGGGGTGTACAAAGCTTTTAATATAGATTAAGGGTTGACTGCAGATCTTCAGGAGGCTGTGAACTACCATCTATCATTTGGTGGTCACTTCGGTGGTGGGGAGCCAATAGTGAAACCGGCCTGGAAAGGTCGGTTTTTGTTTTGTAGGAAAGGGGGTGATGATAGAGAAAAGCAAACTAGGAACTAAGCTAACGTTTGTCAAAGAAAGGAGAACTTAAATGAGGAAGCTTGGAGTGTTAGTAAGTATATTCGTAGCTCTGGTAATGATGCTAGGACTAGCCTTGCCGGCGGCAGCATCACCCACCTGCAATATCCTTGTCTACACTGGTGATGGTGCTTTCGACGATGGATATACTAAATTCGGTGAGGCTGCTGGTAAGGAAGTCGATACGCTGAGCGTGTTACCCAGTGACCTTTCTCCCTATTGTTGCATCATACTGCCATTAAATAGTGATGATTTTAGTAATGATACAATCTCAGCGTTGACGAATTTCGTGATTGGCGGCGGAAAGATCGTTGCTTTGGCGAACAATGATACATACTTCTTAGATGCGATTGAGAACATGAACAGCCTAGCAGAGGCTCTAGATGCCGACCTATCGCTAGTTCCGGCAAGCATAGACCCCACCTTCCACACTACAACCAACATCGACCCGTCACCCTTCACTGCTGGTGTGTCTTCGATTAGGTATGCATGGACATCAGAGGTAGAGGTGTCAGCTGGTCCGCACGCACACAGTCTTGTACGTACTCAAGGTGGGACGACTTTCATCGGCGCTGATAAGATAGGGAGTGGTTGGTTTATCCTATCTGGCGACTCTAATGTATTCTCTGACAATTCTGGAAATGGCTATACCGAATATGACAATGGTGTACTTGTGAGGAACATCTGTGGTGTTATTGAAGTGACCATAGACATCAAGCCTAATTCCTGCCCGAATCCTCTGAATGTCAAGAGCAAAGGTGTTCTGCCGGTAGCTATACTGGGGACAGAGGACTTCGATGTAACTCAGATTGATCCATCATCAGTGGCATTAGCGGCATTTGGTCCAGGAAGTGAACCATTCGATCCCGTTATACCGCCCGATGAAAAGAAAACGGCTTTGGAAGACGTTGCAGCACCGTATAAAGGTGAACTCGTTGATTGTCTCTCATGTTGGGAAGAAGGCCCGGACGGATATATCGACCTAGTTTTAAAGTTCGATAAGCAAGAGATAGTGGCTGCTATGGGTGAAGTAGAAGACGAAGACTGTATCTCACTGACTCTTACAGGAAGCCTTCTTGATGGCACAACTTTCTCAGGGTCAGATATCGTAAAGATAATCGATAAAGGTAAAAAATAATAGTTATCTGCTGATTGTGTTTTTATTATGGTTGAACATACATCCCAAGACCACGTGTGAGCGTAGGCAGGATGAACGCGGTTCAGCCACGCCCTGCCCTCTCTCCTTGCCTCCGCCATTTTCCCGCCCTACACACCCGAGTCGGCGGCTCTTATGGCATATGTACGGAAGGCTCAGGCAACAGTTTCCTTATTATATATACACACTTTAAGGAGTCTACGTATAGGGATTCGAATTCAAGTTGCCCAACTGTTGCCCAAGGCGTTGCCCAGACCCGCGAATTCGCTTCCCCCGGGGTGTTGCCCGGCAGTCGGGGCGGCATTTACCGCGGAGGCACCGCCTGGACTGTTTTCCCGCGAGCCTCTTGCGGGAGCCAGCACGGAGCACCACGTCACAAATCCGGGCTCCTTTGGGTACTCGCGAGTGCCATATACGCCTCATGGAGGCCACTTGCGCGCGTTTCCTATTGGGGCGGAGCCACCAGGCGAGAATCCGGGCTTTTACTCCTAAAATCCCTATTTGCACACCCCATTGAGCCAAACTAATCCGAATACAGTCCATGAAAAAATGGGGCGGCGCGGCGACAGGGGGCCGACGCCTGTCGTAATTTTGAGTCTAATATGGGTGCGAATTCAGAAGTGAGGCTGTTAACCATAAGGTTCTTGGCCCGGTGAGACCCATTTGCCCGGAACATGCGCTCTGGCGGGGAAGGGGGAGGGGTGTAAAAAATGTTCCTTTTTTATTTCAGCCCTTTAGCTTTGGGCATTTAGCTTTGAAACGGGTCGCACCTTTCTATGGGGTGTCAAAGAGGGGCGCCAGCCCCTCTTTTTAAATATTTCCCCCCTCCTTGTTAAGGAGAGGAGGACAAAGGGGGTGAGGTCAGCCGAATAACCTTATCTGTTTGACCCGTTCCGCTGGTATCCTGTATATTGAAAAGCGGAACTGGCTACCTAAAATGACGACCAATTCTGGAATCAATAAAGTGAACAGGAGTGAAGATAATAATGCCTTCAACGGAAGTAAAAACTGTAGTTCAGTGTGACTTTGATAGTACCATCGCTGCGGATGACGTGAGTTTTCTATTACTGGATACCTTTGCCGATGGGAACTGGGGGCAGCTATTAAAGGAGTATAGAGAGGACAGAATATCGGTCGGGGTTTTTAATACCAAATCATTTGCTATGGTCAAAGCGGATAAGCAAACCTTGCTCGACTTTATCCTGGTGAAGAATAAAATAAGAATCCGCCCCGGCTTTAACGAACTACTGACTTACTGCGCTAAAAGGGGCTTCAAGTTTGTCATTGTCAGCAACGGTCTGAGCTTCTATATAGAAGCAATTTTAAGGGATATTGGCGTAGAGAATATTGAGGTGTTCGCGTCGCAGACTCAGTTCAATCCTGATGGTCTTAAGGTCGAATACATCGGGCCGGACGGCAGCGAGTTCGTGAGTGGCTTCAAGGACGCCTATACCAAATTATTTCTGAGCCGGGGTTATCGCGTCGTCTATATTGGAGACGGTAAGTCTGACCGCTCACCGGCAAGTCAGGCGCATTACATTTTCGCCCGAGATGACCTGCTGGCCTACTGCCAGGAGAAAAACCTTACGTGCATGCCTTTTGATGACCTTTATGATGTGGTGAGGGGGCTGGAGCTTTTAGTATAGGGTAAGGGTTTCAGGGCGCTACCTTCTCGGTGGCAGCTTATTGCATAGCTCTAGGTCTGAACTCTAAGCCAAGCTTATCCTTCAGGTAATCTTTCAATACATAAACTTCTATGTTATGTGGTGAAGTATTCGAAACAAGCATATATTTCTTGTAAGAACCCGGGTCTGAATGGTCCTTGCTTGTTATTTTCATGCTCCTCTTCTCACCCACAATGTCAAGAACTTCGTCATCATTTGCCAATTTGCAATCCCAACATATTATTGCCCAAAGCTTGCCAAACGAATGGTTGAAGCTCCTTTTCAATTCATATTTCATCTCAGCAAATTTCATTGACGCCTGATTTAGGTCGAGCGCTGTATCTTTTGTAACGAGAAGATCATACCCGAGGCTTGTATCGTAATCTATTACCTTGAAGTCAAATAGCTCAGGCCTGATAGTCTTTAACTGGAGAAATAGGCTAAGGACACCTCCTTCCAGCCTTGGTTCAAGAAGTGTGATACCGTCAATCTCTGCAGCGTTCTTACTTAGTGTCTCTCTTCTTCTTCTATTAAAATCAGACTCCTCTTGTTGTGCGGTCCTTTCAACTTGTTCTGTAACAAGTTCCTCTCTATATTTTTGGAACTCTTTTGTTGGTTTAATCTTGTTATCGAACAAATCCTTCACCGTTTTCCCCACAGCTTCAAGTAAATCGGGAGGGGTATTTTCTAAGTCGCCACGATTGGCTGTGAGCTTGAAGTCCTGGCAGTTGACAAAGGCATGATATTTTGTCCACTCACTTTTTTCCGCAACCCACTTATTCCATTCACTCTTATGCTGAATAGGAATATGGTCTTTGCAAAGCCAAAGTCCGTATCTATCTCCTACATCATATTCACCAGGTTTCCACGCCTGCCATTTCTCATGTATCATCTTGTTGTATTCACGCTTTGCTTTGTCTCCCTCTATGTAAAATATGAAATCTATTGTACACCCTGGCTTTCCAATAACCTGAGCGTCATTAAATATCCACCTTGCAACATAATAGTCAAGGGGTGAAATCTTATCTTTGCCTTTCAAAGCCCTAATGTCGGAATTAATCTCAGCAAACTCATGCCCAAAGTCTAATTCTTCAAATCCCTCTGCCCCTAGTCCCTTTAATTGTATTTTCACATCCTTGTAGGTTTCTTTCCCAACTTCTGACTCGGGAGAGCCAAATTTAGAAAACCAATATATATAGTCCTTGATTTCATCATGACTAAAACCTGCTTGTATATTCGAATTGTATCCAAAGATTGTTATTCTGCTCCCTTGCTGTTGATCCTCACATTCCCTGCTAACATAGACTACCCTGGGAAGTTCTTCTCTTCGCAAGGTCTGTCTAGGAGAATCCATGTAGGCTTCTAGGTATTGATTATTTTTACAGGTCTTTACCTCTATTCTTCTACTATTGAAATATACTTTTGTGCCGTGTCCCTTCTCACCTATAGACGGCGATACATTGAATCCCCTCTCATCCACTTCTATTCTTGTTGAATACCCAAGACCAAAAAACGCTTTAAGTTGCTCCTCATTCATTCCTTCCCCATCGTCTTCAACATTGATAACAAGTTCATCTATTCCCCTAGACCTGTCCACATAAATCTCAATCTTGATGTTTTTAGCACCAGCATCGAAACAGTTACTAATCGCTTCTCTAACCACTTCTTTGGGATTAGTAAAATCATTGGAAATTTCTAAAAACTCAGCCGCTTCATTTACCTTGGGTGTGAATTCCATTGCATTCACCTCCAAACCTTTTTAACAAGTTACTGGGTAAAACCGGTAAATTCAGGTAATTACGTAGAAGCAAATTGTTTTACCCAAATAATACCATAATTCATGTCTAGGCACTAATAAACTGAGTTCGGGCATGTTAGTATCTGGTCAAGTTTCAGAAAAGCAGATTTCCTCCCTGAGCCAGATTCGAACTTTAATCTTTTATCCTCACCCGGTTAAGTCTATTCAAAGCATCTCTCTTTTCGCTCAGCCCCAACCTGGTTTTGTTTATGGCGCGGGAGAGCAGCTCGATGCTCTGGTCGTAGGTTTTTTGGTCCACCGGGTAGGGAATGCCATCTTTCCCGCCGTGGGCGAAGCTGTAGCGGGCGGGGTCGCGGTAACTGGGGGCAACACCATAGACCAGCTCGGAAATCAGGCTTAAAGCGCGGATGGTCTTGGCGCCGACTCCTGATAGTCCCAGTAGCTGCTCAAAGTCCTGCGGCTGGCGCTCATAGGTGCTCAGTATAATCTTGCTCAGGCTATCGGGGTGCAGGTCATTGACGACTATTTGATGGCGGGGAGGCAGGGTCAGGGTCTTCAGTCTCTTTAGTTCGGCCAGGATATTTTCCGGCTTCTCACCGGTGGCAATATCAGTGATGGTGGTTCGTGCCGGATCACTTTCGCTGGCCACCAGATTTAAAGCCTGCCCTCTTGCCTCAGATAGCACCGCCGAGTGGGGCTCGTTGACAAAGTCGGTGACGGCTTCGCCCAGCCAGTGGTAGCGGCGGGCATAACGGTTAATCTCATTCATACCCTGCTGAATAACCGCCCACGAACCCTTGCCGGTAAAGAGGAAGGTATGGTGGTAAAGCTGGTAGCCATCCTGAACCGCCGAGCTATCTACCTTGGCGGACATGCGGCTGGCATATACCAGTGGCACTGGATTCATTGAAGTTAAGTCGGCCCAACCTTCGATTTCGGCAGGTGTTTGCCGTGAAGTTTTTCCTTTACCCCCAGCGACAAACAGGTCAAGGTCCCGTTCCATCCCCTTTAATGCTTCTTTTAGCGCGCCGCAAAGCGTGGTAGTAACCCCGCTGCTGTGCCAGTCAAAGCCCAAGATACAGCCAAAAGCCTGAAACCAGTAAGGGTGTGATAATCGCCGCAACATCTCTTCCGGGCCAAAGTCAGTGATGATGGCCAGAGTGATTTCTCGCGCCAGCTTCACCATGCGGCTAAATAACCAGGGTGGTGCCTTACCATAATGAAGGGGTAAGTTGGCAATACCGGTTCTGGTGGGGATAGCCATGACTTCTATGTCTCCTGATTAGAGGTCACAGGTGCTGCAACTAGTGGCGCTACAACTGGCGCAGGAGCTTCCAGCGCCGGCTAGGGAAGTAATTTCTCCGCTCTCGCTCCTGGAAAAGGAAGCACAAGTAGAGACTATTCGTTCGGCACTATTATGACAACGAGGACAGGAAGCCTTTTTATCGGCCTCACTGAACGGTCGTAACAACTCAAACTTCAAGTCACAATCGGAGCAAACATACTCATATATCGGCATCTTCTTTTTCCCAATAATTAGTTTAAGCATTTTTGGGTGGAAGGTCAAACTTATCTTTTGACCGTGTAGCTGATGAGTAGTATACTAGCGATAGCTTAGTACTGTGGTGGAGGTTCAAATGAATAGCGAGCAGTTGGCGGAGAAGCTGGTTACGTGGATAAGGGATAAGGTATTGGCTGCCGGGTGTAAGGGGGTGGTGGTGGGCATGAGTGGTGGGCTTGATTCCTCAGTACTGGCGGTATTGTGTCAGCGAGCTTTTTCCCAAAATACGCTTGGGGTGATTATGCCCTGCCATAGTCCGTCGGAGGATAAAGCCCATGCCCAAGCCGTGGCGAGTAAGTTTTCCATACCGACTATAGAGGTAGTCCTGGATGATACTTATTCTGCCTTGCTCGAGGCATTACCTGATTACAAGGAAGGCTCCACTATTAGCCATATAGCTCAAGCCAACCTCAAGGTCCGGTTAAGGATGCTCACTCTTTACTACATTGCTAATCAACAGGGATACATGGTAGCTGGTGCCAGCAACCGCAGCGAGATTTCGGTAGGCTACTTTACCAAGTACGGGGATGGTGGGGTAGATATCATGCCCCTGGGTAACCTGGTTAAAGCCCAGGTAAGAGAGCTGGCTGGCTTTCTTGGTATCCCGCAGCCGATTATTGATAAGCCCCCTTCAGCGGGATTGTGGGAGGGTCAAACCGATGAAGGTGAGCTGGGCTTCAGCTATGCTGAACTCGACCGTTATTTGCTCACTGGTGAGGTCCCCGCTAAGGTTAAGGAGAAGATTGAGTCTATGATAGCTACCAGTGCCCACAAGCGCTCGTTACCTCCGATACCTAGCTTCTAGTCCTGGCGATATTAAGAAGCCCCTGACTCCTTCGCTTATTTTAGATTGTTTGGTAACCTATCCCCCTGTAGCTTTTATGAGGTAACCCTATCCCCTGTATCCCCTTCATCAAGGTGAAGGGGAAGATTTTGAAAAGAGGGGCTGATGCCCCTCTTAAACACCCCACTTTGGTAACCCAGATAAGGGAGAGTCAAGGAGAGGCGAAACCTCTCTGCTAATATTCTTCCCCCTCTCCTTTTAAGGAGAGGGGGACAAAGGGGGTGAGGTTAATAAATAATCTTTTTCTCTTGTTTTGGTGGGGTAGTTGTGTTATGATGCGGTTAAGGTGAGAAATGATCACGGAGAGAGAGAAGGCGCTA
>JAUWBK010000079.1 GCA_030605045.1 Dehalococcoidia bacterium | reverse complement strand
CCGGAACTTATCTGAACTAGCCCACGCTATGGGCTTATCAGTAAGCCAGGTTTACCGCGTACGCGAAGGGAAGCGTAGCATCAATCAAAAATTCATCATCGGAGCGAAGAAGGCTTTTCCTAATTACAGACTTGATGACCTTTTTTACTTAGACGAAGAGACGTTAATTGGCGATAAAATAGAGCCAGCTGTCACTAATCGTTATCATTATATAGTTCAGCAGTATATTAACTCAAGTGTACCGGCGGAGTGAAGACTGGTTGTCTGTGATGGCGCTAATGGTAGGCAATGGGAAAAGTTTGCCTGCCTTTAAAGCTGAGTTTCTTCTGGCTCAATCTTGCGTAGCTGATCCATACTTTCGAGATGGTCAAGATAAAGAACCCCGTTGAGATGGTCTATCTCGTGCTCTAGGGCTTGCGCCAGAAGTCCGTCTGCCTTAATTCGTATTTCCTTACCGTTTTGGTCACGTCCTTTAATGGTAACTGTTTCGGCACGCTTAATTTGCCCAAAATAGCCGGGAACACTGAGACAGCCTTCGTCTAACAGGCGTTCGCCTCTTCGGCGAACTATCTCTGGATTGATGATGGCGATGTCTTCTTCTTCAGGTAGGCCAATAACAATGACGCGCAAGGGGACACCTATCTGTGGTGCGGCTAATCCGACTCGCCCGGGTTCGGAGTGCAGCGTCTCAATCATATCGCGTATTAGCTTCTTAATTGAGCGGTCAATAGTCCTGACCCGTTTTGCTTTCTGCTTCAGTACTGGGTCAGGAAGAGTATGAATCGGGAAGACTGCCATCTAATCTCCTGAAATAATAATCTAGACTACAATTCGTTTAAAGTTTACTAGAGCAGGCTTACCGGGTCAATGTCTATCGTCCAGCCTTGGGGAAAGGCAATTGGTGACAGAAAAGTGGGGATGTCAGTGCCGCGGAGTATGAGCTGCCAGCGAAACCTACCCCGTAGCCGGTGAATAAATGCTGGTGCCGGACCAATTAGATTGAGGTCAGCTATTCCCTTGGCATCTCTTTCGGCAATAAGCTGGTTTCTTACTCTTTCCGCCTCTCGCTGGCAAAGAGCATCGTTGGTGTGGCTATAAGTCAGCAGCGCTAGTTGAGTGAAAGGAGGATTACGCAGCTGACGTCGATAGTTAATTTCCTTGTCGTAGAAAGAGGCATAATCATGTTTCGCCGCTGCCTGAATGGCGTAGTGTTCTGGGGAAAAGGTCTGGATGATGGCCTGTCCACCTAGAGGACCACGCCCTGCTCTCCCGGCCACCTGACTCAGGAGCTGAAAAGTCCTCTCCCCGGCGCGGAAGTCGGGCAGGCTTAAACTGGTATCAGCGCTAATCACTCCCACCAGGGTTACTCGGGGCAAATCCAATCCCTTGGCTACCATTTGCGTGCCAATAAGAATATCGGCTTGGTGGGCACGGAATTTACTCAGTATTGCCTCATGTGATTCCTTGCGCTTAGTCATATCACTATCCCAACGTAGCATCCGAGCCTCAGGGAAAGAATAGCCTGCTTCTTGTTCTAGCTTTTGGGTGCCAATGCCTAAAGATTTTATCTGGTGGCTAGAGCACCGGGGGCAATTCTGCGGTAGCGGGGTTTTGTAGTTACACTGGTGGCAGACTAAGGTGTCTTCAGCAAAATGGTGAGTCAGAGAGACCTCGCAGCGCCGGCAACGGAGCACGAACCCACAGCTACGACATTGGATAAAGGTAGCGCCGCCTCTTCGATTAAGGAATAAAATCACTTGCTCTCCGCCAGCCACCGCTTTGGTGATAGCCTGGGTTAAAGAGCGGCTGAAAATGCTCCGGTTTCCTGCCTTAAGTTCTTCCTTGAGATTAACCACCTCAACCTGGGGCAGGGGTGATTTCTCAACGGGGACAACTCGTTCCGGAAGCTGTAACAAGTGATAGTTTCCATTTTGGGCATGGTAAAAGGTCTCGATATCAGGAGTGGCACTGCCCAGAATAACTACCGCCCCGGTTAATTCAGCCAATTTTATGGCCACATTACGGGCGTGGTAACGGGGTGATTTATCCGGTTGTTTATAGGTCCATTCGTGTTCCTCATCGATAACGATGAGCCCCAGTTTCGGTTGAGGGGCGAAAAGAGCACTTCTGGGGCCAATGACAACATCAAATTCCCCATCCTTGATTCTTTGCCACTCATCGAACTGCTCCCCCGGCGAGAGCTGGCTGTGGAGGACCGCTACCTTATGAGGAAAACGTGAAGCAAATCGCTCTATCGTCTGTGGGGTGAGGGCAATTTCGGGAACTAGGGCAATACCTCGCTTGCCTAACTTTACTGTCTCAGCCAGTGCCTGCAGATATATCTCTGTCTTACCACTGCCGGTAACCCCGTGAAGCAGGAAAACCTTTGGCTGTGCCTTTGTTCCGTGGATTGCATCTTTGATGGAATTAAAGGCTGCTTCCTGGGCAGCCGTCAGTTTTAATGGCGAGGATAGAGTAATATTTTGATAGGAAATCGGCTCACGTTTTATTTCAATCTGTTGCCAGGCGACTAAACCTTTACCGATTAGTGCCTCAGCCACCGCTTTGTCACTACTTGTGCTCTGTCTAGATTCAGTCCAGAGTACTGGTTCGGACTGCTGAGCTAGGAAATTAAGGAGAGTAGCCTGTTTGATAGCTCTTTTTTCTCGTAGCTTAGCTGCCATCTCTCGGGCTTGGCTGGCGGTAACATTTAGACGCAGGTAAGGTACTCTTTTGGGACTGATCTTAACTGGTTCTAGCTCATAGCGTCTAACAGCAAGTCCTCGTCCTACCAGTTGGGAGACGATAGCTTGGGCTTTCTTTTTACCCAATCTCTTCTCCAGTTCCTTCAGACTGATGTTGTCCAGTTTTCGGACTAACTCAAAGACCTGCTTCTGTGCTGGGGGAAGAGAAGACAGGGTATGGGCGTCGGGGTTTGGGGTCATCGAGATAAAGGTAAGCGCTTTCCGCTCAAATCCTGGCGGTAACATCAGGGCCACGGCGTCAAAAAGGGGTGAGAGATAGTGCTCACTTATCCAGCGAGCCAACATTACCTGGGCTGGGGATAATAATGGGTGGAGCTCAATAACATCGATTATTTCTCTGGTTTCCTCCACTGCGGGGTGGGGGCTTAATTCCAAGACAATACCTTGGAGTATTTTTTCGCCGAAGGGGACCCATACTGCTTGCCCGACCTCAACGCTTAAACCAGAGGGTATGGCATAGCTGAAGGTCTGGCGCTGGGCTACCGGCGAATTAACACTGACCTCAGCATATCTCATCCTAGGCTCCAGCCGCTTTCTCGACTCCAATTTTGTCCAGCGTTATGATAAGTGGCGTTTTAGTAGCGTAGTGGCACCAGTAGATAATTATTCTGGCTTATTTTCCGGTTCTTCCTCAGATTGTACTTTTTCTTGCTCTTCCTGAACTTGTGTTACTTCCGGTTCTTCTTGAACTGACTCATCTTGCGCTTGCGCTGCTTCCGGTTCTTCCTGAACTGGCTCCTCTTGGGCTTGCGCCATTTCTGGTTCCTCTTGAACTAACTCTTCTTGAGTTTGTAGCGCTTCTGGCTCTTCTTGAACTATTTCCTCTTGAACTGGTACCGGTTCTGGTTCGATTTGAGCTTGTGCCAGTTTCTTTTCCTTGTCCACACGTCTTTCCTTAATGCGGGCTGCCTTACCGCTGCGCCCACGCAGGTAATAAAGTTTGGCCCGGCGTACTTTCCCGTGCCGTATTACTTCCACTTTTTCGACACGTGGTGAATATAGGGGGAAGGTGCGCTCGACACCGACGCCATAAGCAATGCGTCTTACCGTAAAGCTGGCACCAATTCCACCACGTTGCAGCTTGATGACCACCCCCTGAAATGGTTGCAGACGCTCCTTGCCACCTTCGATAACCTTAATGCTGACCCTTACCGTGTCACCGGGGGCAATATCAGGAATTTTGGGATTTGTTTTGACTTTGATTAATGATGCCACATTCATTCTCTAGACTCCTTGTCAAAACTAGGCCGAGATTCTTTCGGGGATGACGTTAAACGTTCTACCAATTGCTTTTCTTCTAAACATAGGTCAGTTTTGTCTAACAGTTCCGGGCGGCGTTCTAGGGTGCGCCGAATAATCTGCTCACGGCGCCACTTGGCAATTTGAGCGTGGTTTCCAGAGAGTAAAACCTCGGGTACCGACCAACCTCGGAATACTGCCGGGCGGGTGTATTGGGGGTATTCCAATAAGCCATTGGCATGGGACTCATTTAGCGGTGATTCCTCTGACCCAAGAACCCCGGGCAGTAGCCTGATTATGGCATCTATAACCACCATGGTGGGAAGCTCGCCGCCAGTAAGGACATAATCACCAATGCTAATCTCATCGGTAACCAGGTGCTCGCGGACCCGCTCATCAACTCCTTCAGAGTGACCACAAATCAGGATTAGGTGACTATATCTTGATAGCTCTTGCGCAATCGGCTGGGAAAAGGGGCGTCCCTGTGGAGTAAGCAGAATAATTGGTAATGCACTAGTCTTCTCTTTAGCACAAATGTCAGATTTAATTGCCTCTACAGCCTCAAAGATAGGTTCAGGCTTATGTACCATGCCGGAACCACCACCATAAGGGTAGCCATCAACGGTATGATGTTTGTCACGAGTATAGTCTCGGATATTATGCAGGTTAGTACTGACCAGCTTATGGTCAATCGCCCGTTTGAAAATACCGAAGCTAAACGGGACTTCGAACATCTGGGGAAATAGCGTCAAAACATCAATACGCATCAACTAGTCCCTACCCCTTTCTAAGAATGCTCAGTTACTACTCCTTTAATAATTTCGACCGCATGGGGAATCGCCGGCAGTATAACCTCGAGACACTCACTAACTGCTTTAGGGCTGCCGGGCAAGTTGATAATTAGGCATTTTCTCCGGACCCCAGCCGTAGCTCGACTTAGCATGGCCATCGGTGTTTGGTTCAGCGATTTGGCTCTCATTGCTTCCGTAATACCAGGCACCACCTTGCCCACGATTGCAAGAGTTGCTTCCGGGGTAACATCACGCTGACTCAATCCGGTACCACCGGTAGTTAAAATGACATCGGTATCGCCTTCGTCAGCCCACGCAGCAAGCCTGTGGCTAATAACTTCCATCTCATCCGGAATAATCTCGTACTTAATGACTTGACTATCGAAAAGCGAAAGTTTGTCCCTAATTACCTTACCGCTTTCATCATGGCGCTGACCTTGCGCTCCCTTATCACTGATGGTGAGTATGCCGACATTGAGCATTCTGGTGCCTTTCTTGAAACAAATTCTATTTTACCATATCTGAGCTATATCGCCAAATCGGGTGATTTTTAAAAAATTTTAACAAAATTTTAGTAAAAGACTTGACAAATGGGGGTAATCGTGTTATAAAATGGCGAAAAGTGGTGAATTGTGGGTGAAAATGGGGACTAGCTGAGGGTTAGACAATGTTTTTCGGTGAATTTAACTATAAGATTGACGAAAAAGGTAGAGTGCCGCTGCCACCCCGGTTCCGAAAGGAACTTAAAGACGGAGTGGTATTATCGCCCGGGGCGGAGAAGTGCATTAACGTCTATCCAGTAGCTGAGTGGAAGAAGCTGGCAGGCACCCTTACCGGCGGTTCACTAACGCCTAAGGAGAAACTGAGAAGGCTAAATCGGGCGATTTTTGCCACTGCCTTTAGTGTCTATATGGATGGTCAGGGTAGGGTGGCCCTACCAGTACCACTTCGAGAGTATGCTGAGATTGTTGAGGATGTAGTTATCGCTGGAGCTAATACTTATCTTGAAATCTGGAACCAGGTCCTTTGGGAAGAGGAGAAGGCGATTAGCCAGGAGCAGGCCTGGCAAATCATAGAAAGCTTAGAGAGGCACTGATGAATCCAAGCATGTCAACCTCTAGCCATGTCCCGGTTCTGCTTG
>JAUWBK010000115.1 GCA_030605045.1 Dehalococcoidia bacterium | reverse complement strand
ATCAGTTGCTCCCGGGGTAATTTGGAGGCGGCAATAGAAAAGCTGGGCAACGCCTTGTTCTCAACCGGCAAATTAACCGTATCGGTAAGTTAAGGCATGGAAACCATTAAATATTCGGCTAGTTTCAGACTTTTTGCCTTCCTCGCGGTCAGTAGCACGATAGGAGCCGTGTCCTGGACAATTAGGGACCCTTTACTACTGGCGGTTGGCATACCGGGATTGGCTGCGGGTCACTTCTATAGTTGGCGCCGACGTAATGCCTCAATACGCCGTAGCTTGATTTTGCTGCTCTTTATGGGACTTACCGCTTTCCTCGGCGGGGACATATTACTTTCCGGATTGAGCGACCGACTACTACTATCGCGTTACCTTATTTACGGGCTGGTAATAGGTAGCTTCGACCTGATGCGGAGAAGAAATGTTATCGCCAGTTTGATTCTGGGAGCTCTACTCTTGGTGCTGATTAGTGAATTAGCGCTTAACTTGTGGTTTCTGGTCTTTCCGTTGGTCTTTACGGTTCTGGCACTGACCGCAGCTGCCATCGGCCGTGTCGAAGCAGAAACAAGCCAAGCGGTGCTGGTAGGGGAGTTAAAGTGGCTTAACCTCGGAAAGTTATGGTTGGGCTTTGCCACTGTTGCCTTGCTCATCTCGGTTATTTTCTTTCTGTTCATGCCCCGGCTGGCCAGTAGTCAGGTAACTCAAGCGAACTGGCTGCCCAGTCGGTTAGACCTCAGCCTAGGTGGACTTTCTATGCTCCCCAGTAAGCCCGGTGCCTCGGTAGCGCCGGGGATTTTTCCTTCACTTTGGGAGAGAGGCCTCGGTGATGGGGACTATGTTTCTTTGGGTTATACCGGCTCACTGGCAGATACTCCGGTGATGAATGTACGGAGCCGAGTATCCAGCTACTGGCGTGGCCTGACTTTAGACGAATATGATGGTCGAGGTTGGCTCACTTCATCGCCTCAAATAAAACTACTGGAAAGGAGCCGGCGAGGATTCATCTTACCCGATTCCAAAGCAAGCTTGCCGGGGGAAAGAACATATTGGCAGACATATTATTTGTTGTCCGACCAGCCAAACGCAATCTTCACTGGTTACCGGCCAGGAAGAATCTACCTGCCTGAGGAAACTCTGGCCTTTCTGGAAAAAGGCGCTTTATACCGCGCTCTCTCGGTAGTGCCTTATCTCAGGCCAGAGCTACTGCGCGCTGATAGCATCGTCTCAGAGGATATCTCCAATTTAGCCCTGCCACCCATTAGTGAACGGACGGCTGCTTTAGTCGATTCTATTGTGCAGGGTGCTCCCACCGATTACGACAAGGCAGCGAGGCTGGAGCACTTTCTGCTCACCAATTACCCCTATGACCTGAATGTAGGACCGTTACCTCCGGATCGTGATGCTGTAGATTACTTTCTGTTCGAACAACAAGCTGGTTATTGCTCGCAGTTTGCAACTGCTATGGCGGTCATGGCCCGGCAGTCGGGGCTGCCCGCCCGAGTCGCCGCTGGCTACCTGCCCGGTTACATTGATGCCATGACCGGAGCCCATATCGTACGGGTGGGGGACGCCCATGCCTGGGTAGAAATCCACTTTCGGCAGCACGGCTGGGTGGCCTTTGACCCAACACCGCGGCCCGATGCCACCATGGGTTTTGCCGCCGGACGAAACTGGCTCTACTTTGGTCTGGAAGACTTTACCGGGGTTACCTTTGCCAGCATGTTAGCACCCGTGGCCGGTAGTTTCTCCTTCGGTCCGCTCTCAGTACCGCGTTGGGTTTGGGTGATATTACCTGGCGTGGGGATTGCCATTGCCGTTCTAATTTTACTCCTCAGTCGTCGTAAGGTAAGAACCAAACCTGAGTTGAGAGGGTACAGCGTTCTGGATGGGGAGTCGAGGAAGTTAATGCTGAAGTTATACCACAAAATGGTAGCCGTACTCGCCAGGAAGGGCTTGCCCCCTCGTCAGCCACATCAACCCCCTTATGAATATGTCACTATCATATCAGCGCAGATTCCAGATAAGCGGGAAACAATCGAATGGCTAACTCAGGCTGCCAGTAGCGCCGCCTACGACCCAAATCCCTTCAAGCCATCAACCGTTCTGGAAGCAAGACGGAGGCTGTCTGCCTTGAGGCGAACACTGAGCAACCACGGACGTATCACTGCTACGCCTTGAGGCCGTTTGCTGAAATTGTTACAATAGGCTCGGTTGTAAAAGTCGGTTGGGCGGAGTTAATCAGAAAAAAGGAGGTTAAGATAATGGCAGAGAAAGCTGTCGAGAAGGCCTATGAACTGGGTAAGCATTACGAGAAGACCTACCGGGGCTGCAGCCAGTGCGTCATCGCGGCGCTACAGGATGTCTTTGACAAAAGGAATGATGATATCTTCAAGGCAGGAACCGGCCTCGCCGGTGGGTCCGCCATGGCTTGTGATGGTAGCTGTGGCGCCTATGCCGGTGCCATCATGTTTCTGGGCTCCCTGGTGGGCAGAGAGAGGGATAATTTCAGTGACCCTGAAGGTATTCGGTTCAAAACTCATCAGTTAGTGGGAAAATTTCGCCAAAAATTCATTGACGAATATGGTTCCGTGGTCTGCCGCAATATCCAGACCAAGGTCTTGGGGAGGTACTATTACCTGGCTGACCCCGATGAGTACGAAAAATTTCACAATGCCGGAGCCCATGACATCCACTGCCCTGAGGTGGTGGGTAAAGCCGCTCGCTGGATGGCTGAAATTATACTGGGAGAGAACCTAGTGCCTCAAGCTAAATGATGCTAATTTTCTAATCACCAGTGCTATAATATGGGCACAATTTGCCCAATTTCCGGGAGAGACGTGAATTTGAAATACTCGTTTCCATCCCGCCGCTCGGCGGTGATGAGTAATCGCGGCATGGTGGCCACCAGTCAGCCTCTGGCGGCACAGGCCGGAGTGAGCCTGCTCCAGCAGGGAGGTAATGCCGTCGATGCTGCCATCGCCACCGCGGCTGTCTTAAACGTGGTCGAACCCATGATGACCGGCCTGGGGGGAGATGTCTTTGCGCTGGTATATCTCAGCCGAAGCAAGGAACTAAAGGCATTGAATGCCAGCGGCCGAGCTCCCTATGCCGCTAGTCTGGAAACACTGCAAAAGCTGGGTTACCAGAAGATGCCGGAAACAGGTATTCATACCGTAACTATTCCTGGGGCTTTGGACGGGTGGTGTTCACTGCTTGATAATTACGGCACGATGAGCTTGTCTCAGGCACTGGCACCAGCCATCGAGCTAGCTGAGCACGGGTTCCCGGTGACAGAGGTTATTGCCCATTGGTGGCAGGTAAATCGCGCCAAACTGCAAGCCAATGCCAACGCTGCCCGCACCTATCTGCCAGCGGGAAGGGCACCTGAGCCGGGTGAAGTTTTTGTGCAGCCAGACCTGGCTAATACCTTGAAAAGGATTGCTCAGGGGGGGCGTGATGTCTTTTACCGGGGCGAAATTGCCGAAGCCATCGTCGCCTGTTCTCAAGAAAACGGTGGGTTAATCACGATTAAAGATCTAAACGACCATACTTCTACTTGGGTAACGCCAATCAGTACCAATTATCATGGCTATGATATCTATGAATGCCCACCCAATGGTCAGGGACTGGTTGCGCTTCTCGCCTTAAATATATTAGAGGGTTATGAGCTGTCGTCTTTAGGGCACAACTCCCCTGAGTATCTGCACCTCTTGATAGAGGCTTTGAAGCTGGCCTTTGCTGATGCCAACCAATATGTCGCCGACCCTGATTTTGTGGACATCCCTTTTAGAGAAATTACTTTCTAAGTCTTATGCCGAGCGGAGGAGACGCCTCATAGAACGGAATAAGGCGAGCCAAAAGGTGGTAGCTGGCGTCC
>JAUWBK010000073.1 GCA_030605045.1 Dehalococcoidia bacterium | reverse complement strand
TCACTTTTTAGGAGTTATCAATTCAAATATCAAACGGCGCAAAATGACAAGCGGTAAATCCGATAGCAGACCGGTTATTTGGAAGCGGATTTATTACCACTGGACAAACATCGGCATGACGACGTGGATATAATTGTCCACTCCCACTGGGCGGATAACACCGGGGCTTGACGGATTGGTCGTTTCCAGAGCTACTTGTGGCTCGTGAAGCACACTGAGCACTTCAGTTAAATACTTGCCATTAAAGGCAATCTTGGCCTCCTCACCCTCGACCGTAGCATCAATCTCGCCAACATCATCACCTATCTCTTCCGAGCGGGCAGACACGGTTAGCTTACCCGGGGCTAGCTCAGCACCTGGTGTTACCACCAAGCGGACAATCCCACTGCCATCGCGGGCAAAGATTGAGGCTGTCTTGGTTGCCCTCAAGAATTCATCAACGCTGACTACCATCCGAGTGTTGTAACTCTGAGGGATGAGCTGAGTATAATTGGGGAAAGTACCCTGAACCAGTTGCGATACCAGCTCAATATCCTTCAAACGAAAGAGGGCCTGGCTCTTATTAGGATTTACCGTCACCTCGACGGCTTCTTCTTGGTCAGTCATAAGCCGGTTTAGCTCGGCTAGGGTTCGGGCGGGAATAATGACCTCCGTCGGCTGGTCAACCGGGGTGGCGAGGGGGAGTTTATAAACAGCTAGTCGGAAACCATCGGCTGCGGCCAGCGTCAGCAAATCACCATTAAACTGGGCATCAACGCCGGTGAGCACGGGGCGAGACTCCTCGGTAGCTGCGGCAAACACAACCTGGTTAATTCCTTGCCGAAGGTTTTCTATTTCCACCTTGGTCGTAATGCCCTCATCAATCTTGGGTATGGGTGGGAAATCTTTGGCATCAATCCCGCTGATACGCGCCTCAAATCGGGCACATTTTAGTTCCAGGGTCTTGGTACGAGGGGATAGGTTGATATCAATTTTGTCGCTGGGTAAGGAGCTGACAAACTCGGTGAGAAGTCGGGCGGGAACGGTAATGGTGCCTTCTTCCGCTATCTTGGCACCAATCCAGCAGGTGATCGCCATTTCCAGGTTGGTGGCGGCAAGTTTAAGGCGAGACTGGTCAGTGGCTAAAAGGATGTTATTGGTTATGGGCAAGGTTGTTCTGGTAGCGACTGCCCTCCCCACCAGATTGAGTCCCCGGTCTAGGTTTTCCTGAAGACATGATAGTTTCATGGTTATAAACCCCCCAAAATTATTGATGGTGGATTAGTATATAACAATATAAACTTATATTCAAGGGGTATAACTCTTTTTTTTGCTGCTTTTCTGATTAAGCAAATATTTTTTTCTGTATGAACGAAAAATTCTATTCAAGGGTTATGGTGCCGCTTTTACCACCACTTTTCTTAATTAAGCGAATATTTTCGATTTTCATGCCCCGGTCTACTGCTTTACACATATCGTAAATGGTTAACGCTGTAATGGCAGTGGCGGTAAGCGCCTCCATCTCCACGCCCGTTTTACCTACGCTCTCCACGGTAGTCGTAATCTCTACGGTACTACTTTTCTCATCCGTATTGAACTCAATTTTAATATCGCCAATGAGTACCGGGTGGCACAGGGGTATTAAATTAGGCGTCTGCTTGGCGGCCATAATACCGGCTAGCTGAGCTACCGCCAGAACATCCCCTTTTGCTGACTTGCCCTTCTTTATCAGGTCAAGGGTAGTCGCTTGCATGCTGATGGTGCCTTTGGCTACCGCTTCACGGCGAGTGTCAGGCTTCCCGGTAATATCTACCATTCGGGGGCGACCCGATTCATCCATATGTGTCAGCTTATCCATAATTAACCCCCCACTTGGGAAAAGGGGCGACCTTGAGGCACACAGCCCTTGGCTAGTTGGTGTTGCAGTGGTTTATTGGCAGCCGCCTTTTTAATCAGTCTTTTTAGTTTTGCTGAAGATATGCCGTTACGCAGCGGCTGCCTCAGGTCAATTTCTGCCTCGCTTAAGAGACAGGGACGGAGCTTACCGTCAGCGGTAAGACGGAGTCGATTACAGTGGAAGCAGAAATGCTCACTGACCGGCGTGATAAAGCCAATGGTGCCATTAGCCTGAGGCAAACGAAAGTATTTTGCCGGTCCATTACCCTTGAACGAGCAAGGCTCTAATTCCCCTAATGCCGCCAAGCGCTGCCTCATCTCATCAACGGAGACGAATGATGAGGCGTTAGTATCTTCACCAAAGGGCATGTGCTCAATAAAGCGAACATGCCATTCCTCGGTAATAGTTTTAGTGGCGAAATCGAGTAATTCATCGTCGTTAATCCCAGACATCACCACGACATTAATTTTGGTTGGATTAAGTCCAACCGATTTAGCCACTTCAATACCTTCCAGCACCTCGCCAAGATTACCGCCCCGAGTAATATACTTAAACCTATCTTGCTTGAGTGTATCCAGGCTGACGTTAACTCGTCGTAAGTCGGCTGATTTTAGCTCCGTCGCGTAACGAGCCAGCAAAATTCCGTTTGTCGTGAGCGAAATATCATCTATGGCATCTATTTGGGCTAGCATCTGGACTAGTTTGGGTAGTCCGGCCCTCACCAGTGGTTCACCACCGGTAATCCTTACTTTATTTATCCCTAACTCAGCGGCGGCTTCAGCTACGGTATAAATTTCTTCATAGCTAAGAATGTCTTCATGTGACATCAAGCGAATACCCTCGGCGGGCATGCAGTAGATACAGCGCAGATTGCAGCGGTCAGTTACCGAGATACGCAGATAATCTATAGGGCGCTGAAAAGAGTCAGAAAGTCCGGTCATCGATAATGCTGTCTCCTCTAATTTCCTGTACTCTGTTTGCCAAGCAAATTTACTGTTTCCTTAACTTCGCCAACACCTGGTATACTTGTCTCGCTGCCTGCCCCCGATGACTAACCTGGTTCTTCTGCACCAGAGGTAACTCAGCCATCGTCTTATCCAGCTCAGGCAGGTAAAAGATTGGGTCATAACCAAAGCCGTGCTCACCTCTCGGAGTAAAGGTTATCAAGCCTCGACACTTGCCGGAACAGAATTCTACCTTTCCATCGGGTGTCGCTAGAGCAATAATACACTGGAAACGGGCCGTCCGCTTCTCCCGGGGCACACCATTGAGCCGCGCCAACAAGTAGCTAATTCTCTCTCTATCTGAAGCATTTTCACCGGCATAGCGGGCAGATAGTCGACCGGGTTCACCACCCAAAGCATCAACCTCCAGCCCCGAATCATCAGCCAGTGTCAGTAGCTGGCTCTGGGCAGCCAAAACCGTTGCTTTTAATCGGGCATTTTCTTCCATACTTTCTCCCACTTCGTTAACGACAACGGTAATACTCTGCTCAGCCAACGTAACCAGCTCGTAGGGAAGGTCTGAGAGTAAGCTCTTATATTCCCGTACCTTGGCTTGATTGTTTGTCGCTAGGAGAAGCTTGGGCTGCAACCGGACTCCAAATAACTTTAGCCGTTCACCCGGTAAGCTCGTCAATAGTCATTGCCGCCATAGTCATCGTCTGCAGAGTACCTCTGGAACCAAGCTCGATGGCCACTTTGGACACTGTCCTGTTGTCTGGAGCTTCCAGGATGTTTATGAAGTCGTATGGACCTAGGAGGGCATACTGGGCCAGTATCTTAACTCCCATGGCTTCGACTTCCTTATTAACCTCTTTGAGCCTTTTTGGGTTTGCCTTTACTGTCTTTCTCCCCTCATCAGTTAAAGTTGTCAGCATTATATAGGTTGGCATCTCTCTCACCCCCGTTCCAATATGGTTATAGATTACTTTACTCTAATGATAACCCTCGCCGTTGGCTCAGTCAAGGTCGGTGAATCTTCCCTCTAATTTCTTCGCTATCTGGGGCATGGTGGTGTATTCCATCTCTTCCAGAGGCAGACGGTGTGGCTCAAAGGGTCCATGGCGGCGCATATAGTTAGCGATTTCGTTTGCCTCCTGGCGGGCAATATCAAATGACTTGTCAGCAAACATGTCACGGGGCCCCACCAGCTTACCATCCGAAAGCTGGAAGCCAGCGGCAGTCACCCTTGGTGGTCCGTCAAAGCGGGTCGGTGTAGAATCCTCAGTCGCCACTGGCATGAAGGGACCGTGATGCGAGCCCCGCATCCAACCCTCAACCAAATGGGGTAGGGTGAAAGGTTCCAGCACCTCACCTACCGCCGGGAACTGCGCTTGGGAACGGACAACGCACACCGGGTCATCCTTACCCACATATCGGCCGGCGATTAAAGACAGACGCTGGGTGGAGGATACCGCGGCAATATCCTTGGTTTCACGGGAATAGACTGCCTTTACCGCGTATCTTGAAGGGGCACCAATAAAAATCAGCAGGTCGTAAATCTCCTCAGGGGCACTTAAGGTTATCTTCTTATGTTCCTTGACATCATGCACCTCAAAGGCAAAGCCGGAGTGCATATTGACGGCAATAACCAGCCCGATGGTATTAAACGGGTCAGCGAACATCTTGTATAGGGGCATGTTCCAGGCTCCGGCTGAGGTCTTGTCCGCCATAAAGATAAGGACGGGCTCAGATTTCCGTTCCTCAAACTCCATCTCAGCTACTCCGGGCCCCATTCCTTTGACATTGCCGGAGAAAGCATCAGACAGTAAGTCCTGCCCAGCGCCATAAAGCTTTAGCTTCTTCGCCACCTCAGTACCGGCAACAAAGGTATCCCAGGCCAGTTTATGGATTTTTTCATTTTCCTCACCCTGCTGATGAGTCATAATGAGCTGCAGGTCATCGCCGCATTTGGTGACATGATAGTCGATCAGCAATCCGTCTTTCTTCGCCTTGGCCATGCTTTCCTCAGCGTTGGCTAAAATATCAGGGTGAGACGCCGAGTGCCCAACATAACCGCCAATGTCAGCCTTAATTACACTCAATGTAATCTTCACGGCTTTCCTCCTTTGACTTAATATTCAATCCCTTTTCGTGCCTTCACTCCTTTATCATAGGGATGCTTTAATTTTACCATTTCTGTAACCAGGTCTGCCAACTCAATTAGTTTGGCATCAGCATAGCGACCGGTAAGGATGAGTTCCACATTCCGTGGCTTATCACCAATCAGCCTGACTACCTCATCCAGTTCAATGAGTTTGAAGTGTAGGGCGACATTTACTTCATCCAGCACTACTATGTCATAATTACCACTGAGCATAGCCTTGCGGGCAGCCGATAAGGCCAGCTTTGCCTGTTCTATTTCCTCGGGATTAATATTCGACGGGTCAATAAGGCATCTAAGGCCAAAACTAGCGATATCAACATTGGGCAGCTTAGAGAGGGTGCTAAATTCACCATAGGGATATTTACCTTTCATAAAAAAGACAATGTAGACTCTCAGACCATGACCTAAAGCTCGGAGTACTGTTCCTAATGCGGCGGAAGTCTTGCCTTTCCCGTTGCCGGTGAAGACCTGAACCAGACCCTTGCTCTTTTTTGTCACCAACGAAGCCCCCTCTAGTATTAAGATTCTTGAACTACTTACGCTTGACGCATTACCTGCCGCCTCGTCCTGAGGAAGTGGGTAAAACCCACCAAGCCAGGTAGAGCGATGCTATAAGTAACCAGCATCCCCGGAATTCCCAGCCACCAGCATACCAGTGGCAGCGGAACAAAGAGGAAGACACTGGCTAGAGTTACATTTCTTCTGATAAGTAGGGCTAGTAGCGATGGTCCGGCCACGATTAGCATCGGCTGGGTTATCACCGCTAGTAGCACACCAATGGTGGTATTTACTCCCCGCCCACCCCGGAAGCCGATGAAAATGGGCCAGTTATGACCGATGACGGCGGCAGCACCGGTAATCAGGATAGCAACCTGGGGGATATTGGCTGCTTGAGCAATAAGGATTGCCAGGGCACCCTTCCCAGCATCAACCAGCCCTACGGCAACCCCTGCCTTGGGACTCAGTTGACGAAAGACATTGGCGGCACCCATGTTCGTATCCCCAATCTGCCGAATGTCAACGCCTTTCAAAATATGCCCGGCAATATAGGCAGCAGGAATGGAACCGAGAAAATAACCCAGTATTATGATTAACCAGGGCATAATACACCCTTCTTAGTGGTGCCGGAGGTGGGACTCGAACCCACAAGGATTGCTCCGGCGGATTTTAAGTCCGCTGCGTCTGCCTATTCCGCCACCCCGGCGTCACCTACGTTATTGTAACGGTT
>JAUWBK010000111.1 GCA_030605045.1 Dehalococcoidia bacterium | reverse complement strand
TGCACCAGAATGCCGTGAATCTTGGGGTCTTTGTTTAACTTGTCAATTAGCGCCATCAGTTCTTCCTGAGGGGTCTCCGCGGGCAGGTCGTGTCTTTCTGAATATATACCCAGGGCGAGGGATGTCTTCTCCTTCTGCCCGACATAGACCTGGGAAGCCGGGTCCTCACCGACGAGGACAGTAACTAGACCCGGTATCAGGTTATGTTTTTCTTTCAGTTCCGCAATCTCCTGTTTTAGCTCCTCACGAATCTGTTTCGCAATCTCCGTGCCGCTGATAATTTGTGCCGTCATTTTTTCGCCCCTTTTAACTAAGTTTTCGTCGTGTAAACTTTCTCCGTCTCGAGAAGTTCAGCCATTAAATGGTCAACTGCCCTCACTGCTTTAGCGTCGGGCAGGTCAAGCAGTGACTTTAATTTAAGGTCATATTCGCCGATTGCCTCATCTAAGGGAATAGTGGCCGTGGGCTCAATACCTAACTTGGCCAGTTCTTCACTAACCAGGGCGTCTATCTTGTCAGGAACAAAGTTAATGATTACCGATTGCCTTTTTACCACCAGTTTGAGTTCGGTTATTAAGTCTCTTAGGCGGGCAATGGTGCGGACACCCTTCACCGAATGGTCAGAGATGAAGAGCAGTTCGTCAACATTCTGAGTGGTTCTCCGGCTCAGATGCTCCATCCCGGCCTCGTTATCCATGACCATATAGGCATAGCTTCCCGCCAGACTATCCATGAATTTCCTCAAGAGAAGGTTAGGGTAGCAGTAGCATTCCGCACCCTCGCCCCTGCCCATCGTTACCAGGTCAAGCCCTTTACTTTCCACCATGGCATCATTTAGTTTGAATTCCAGATAAGCCTCCTTGGTCATTCCCGGAGGGATGTTTATTTTCTCCTCGTTAAAAGTGGCAATGATAGAGCCAACGGTCTGTTTGATACTAAGTCCCAGGCTCTCACCCAGGTTGGCATTGGGGTCAGCATCAACCGCCAGGATTGGCCCCAAGCTGTTTCTCATCAGGTAGCGGATGACCAGGCTTGCCACCGTTGTCTTGCCGCTGCCACCTTTTCCCGCGACCGCAATATTGATACTCAAGCGGTTATCCTCTGCTTAGAATCGTTATTTGTCAGCTTGGCCAGTTTTTTACTCACCGTAGGAAACTCCTTGGCGTGAGTGTGGGGTAAGAATAGCGCCGCTACATAATTATTCATAAAGTCGACGTTTTCGCTTAATTCGAAATTGGTCATCATCTGGGCGACTCTTCGGGCATCATCAAGGAGGTCGGTGGAGAAAGAGGTTAGTCTGGCGCCCAGAAGCGAGCCATTGCCGATGAAGATAAACCTGTCCACGGGCAGGTCAGGCAGTAGTCCAATGGTGATCGATTTTTCAATATTAATATTACTACCGAAGGCACCGGCGATAATCACCTGCTCAAGATCGCGGGAACTAATTCCCACGCTTTTGCTTAGTGTCTGGTAGCCAGCATACATCGCCGCCTTGGCTCGCATAAGGTTATCAATATCTACCTCGGTGATAACAATGTCCTTACCAATCTGGGTTTCTCGCGCCCGGGCTAGAACATACTCATAGCCGTCACTGCCCTTTCTGACTCTTTTGGTAGGTAGGTTACGATTAAATTTGCCATTCTGACCAATTACCCCGGCTTCAAGTAGTCCGGCGACAATGTTAATCAGTCCTGAGCCACAGATTCCTTTTGGTTTTGTCCCCCCAATAGTATCAATCTTCGGCTCCAGGTTTGATGGCTTGATGTTGAACTCCTCAATCGCACCCTGACTGGCAACTATACCGTGCTTTATCCCCCCACCTTCAAAGGCAGGGCCGGCCGAACAGGAGGCGGTTACCATCCAGTCTGAATTCCCGATTACTATCTCCCCATTGGTGCCTATGTCCATAAAGAAGGTCAAGTTTTTTCTCTGGTGCACTCCGGCACCGACAACTCCAGAAACAATATCACCACCAACGTAGCTAGCTACCGCCGGGAAGGTGTAAAGATGAGCCTGATTGCTGACTTTAATCCCCAGAGAGCTGGCTTCTACCGGAGGGAAGAAGTTGGCTACCGGAGTATAAGGGGCTAATCTGATGTATTTCGGCTCCAAACCGAGAAGGATTTGCGTCATCGTGGTATTACCGGCCACCATCATATGACCGATATGTTCTATTGCCACCTTACTTTGGCTTAGCAGCTCCTCGATAATTTCATTAATGGTGGTGACCACTGTCTGCTGCAATTTTTTCAGTCCCCTCGGTTTCTGGCAGTAGGCAATCCGAGTAATAACATCTTCCCCATAGCTTATTTGCCCGTTGTAAGCGATGCTTTCCGCAATCACCATACCTCGGTTCAAATCGAGCAGCTGCCCGCAGACCGTAGTCGTGCCGATATCAAAGGCTAGTGAGTAGTGCTTTTCTCTGGTGTCTCCCGGTTCGATATTTATCACTCTCGGCCGGCGCCTGTCTCCGGCTCTGGATTTAACCGCCGTGACCAGGGTGGTAACGGTGACTTTCCAATCGCTATCTCGTAAAACCTTAGCCAGTTTCTTGACTACTTCGAAGTCTACTGACAGGTTGCTCAGGTGATAGCGCTGCCTTAAGCCTCTCAGCAGACGGGACAGGTCGCTGGCATTATCCTCCAGGGTTGGTGGTGGCAGTTCCACAAAAAATTTGCTTAAGGGCGGCGTAAATCTCCAGCCAGTGGCTAGGACTTCTGACACCCTTTTCTGTTCGCGGGACAGCACGGCTTTCTCCAGCCTTGACTCTACCGGAACATAAATGGTCAAATCAGTGACTACCCAGCTTTGGCAGGCTTGCCTTATTCCTTGTTGGTACTCTTCATCAGAGAGTTTATCGGTTCGGGTGGTTTCTACTTGTCCCTTTTCAATCAAGACCTTACAGGTGCCGCAGGTGCCGGCACCGCCGCAGGAAGCGTAGATGCGCACTCCGGCGGCAATAGCGGCTTGCAAAAGGTTCTCCCCTTGTTCCACGACAATGTCAACATTGCCAGGGTCGAAGTGAACTTTTACTTTTTTATCTGGCGAAGTTTTCGTCATCTACCTTCCTAAATTTAAACCAACAACATTCAAAAGGCTAAAATATCCCCTGTACTTTACCCGTCTTGAAGTCGACGTCTACCTTTCTAAAGGCTGGATCAGAACTGGTTCCTGGCATCAGGCTGATGGTTCCAGCACAGGGACAGAGGAATTTGGCTCCGGAATAAATCAGCACATCGCGGATAGGCAACATCCAGCCCTTGGGGACTCCCTTCACCGCTGGCTCATGGGTAAGGCTCAGGTGCGTCTTCACCATCATGGTGGTGTATTCATTATATTTGGAATCGGACTCAAACATCTTGGCTTTGGCCTCAGCCTCTGGAGTCCAGGCCACCCCATCAGCCCCATAGACCATTTTGGCAATCTTTTCTACCCGCTCCCGTAGTTTCATTTCCAAGGGATAAAGGAACTTGAAATCGTTCGTATCTTCGCAGGCTTCCTTGACGGTATCAGCCAGCTCCAGGGCGCCGTCCCCACCGTCAGCCCAGTGAGTAGATACCGCGCAGCGCGCCCCGGCCTCTTCGGCTGCTTTCCGCACCATGGCGACCTCGGCATCGGTGTCAGTGTGGAAGCGATTGATGCACACCACCGGGTTAATACCGGATGTCCGGATGGTATTGATGTGGTGTAGCATGTTGGGTAGGCCCTTTTCTAATAGTTCCAGGTCTTCTTTAGTGTAAGACTCGGGTAGAGGTATGCCGGCCACCACTTTGGGGCCGCCACCGTGCATCTTCAGGGCGCGAATGGTGGTGGTCAGTACTGACACATGTGGTTTGAGGCCGCTGTAGCGGCACTTCACATTCCAGAATTTCTCGAAGCCGATATCGGCGCCAAAACCGCTCTCGGTAACGTGGTAATCGAACATCTTCAGTCCGATTCGGTCGCCGATGATGGAGGATTGACCTACAGCAATATTGGCAAATGGGCCGGCATGCACCATTAGTGGCTGGTACTCCACCGTGGAGCACAGGGTGGGGTTGGTAGTGTTGCGCATCCAGGCGGTCATGGCACCACCTACTTCCAGTTCTCGTGTAGTAACGGGATTACCCTGCTTATCATAGGCCACGGAAATATTATCCAGCCTTTCCCGCAGGTCTGCCA
>JAUWBK010000074.1 GCA_030605045.1 Dehalococcoidia bacterium | reverse complement strand
ATAATGACATCAAATATTCTTATCCGGTCGCCAAAGGCTCTCCGGGTAACCTCCATAACCTCTTTGCTGTGCAAGGTGCGGGAGTTGGTCATGGTAAACAAGATGCCGGAAATCTCCAGGGTCGGGTTAATCTTATCCTTTACGCGGATAATGGTACTCAGTAAGCGTATCAGCCCTTTCATCGCCAGAAAGTCAGCTTGCAGGGGGATGATTATCCTGTCGGCGGCGGATAAGGCATTGATAGTTAAAAGCCCGAGGCTTGGCAGGCAATCTACCAGGATATAATCGTAAGATTTTCGTACTGGCTGGAGCATCTCTCTTAAAATCAGTTCCCGGGTAAATGCCCCCACCAGGTCAAGCTGGGCCTGGGATAGCTCGATGTTAGACGGGACAAGGTCAATATTAGGGTCGCTAGTCTGGAGTATAACATCTTGTATTGAGTGGCTTCTTTGGCTCCGGATAATGCCGGCCAAGACATCATACCCGGTGCGTTTGAGGTTGTCCGGATTCACCCCCAGAGTGATGGTAAGGCAAGCCTGTGGGTCCCAGTCGATAAGTAGTACCCGTTTCTGATGTTCGCTTAAACCTTCAGCTAAGGCGGCGGCGGTGGTAGTCTTACCGACGCCACCCTTCTGGTTGGCGATACAGATGACCGGCATAACTTACCCCTTTGTTGATAACTATAGCGTAATTGCGCAATTGCGTCAATACTCTATTGCGCAAATAAGTAACAATTATTTATCCAAAGGGAGATTATAAGCAAGACTCGGCAGTTTGCCGAACTCAACCTACTGCCGGTGGTGTTATTTCCGCCACTAAGACTTAGTGGCCGTGAGGGATGGCTCAGACAAAGCGAAGCGGCTCATTACCTTTATTCACAAAGCAGTGATGCTCATCAGGGGCAATGTAGACAACACTATCCTTGGCTATTTCAGTTTCTCCCTGCTCACCTTTCACCACTGCTTGACCAGAAAGAATAAATACCTCGTGTTCCCACGGGTGAGAGTGAGACGGAGTGGTGCTGCCGGGTTTAACCTCAATGACGCGCATCGCGAAATTTGGTGCCCCATCATCGGCGGTAATCACCTCACGCATAATGGCGCCGTGCACTTCCTGAGCAGGTTTATCCTCAAGCTTACTTACTTTCATCAGCTGCCTCCTTGTTTTTATTACTCTCATATCGGGCGACTGCTTTGGTCTTTATGCCACCTCTTTCTTTGTATTCCGCCTCGACCACCATAGAAACGGGCTTTAGCAGCTGAACCAAATCTTGCAGAACGCGGTTTACGGCGTGCTCCTGCAATATGCCCACATTCCGATATGAGGTCAGATAGTATTTTAAGGACTTGAGCTCCGCCAAAGAGTTACTCGGGATATAGCGGAGCACCAGTCGGGCAAAATCGGGTAGGCCGGTCCAAGGGCAAACAAAGGTAAATTCATCGGTCTCATAGACTATTTCGGTTGCCGAATCGGGATAGTCAAAGGGAATGGCTTCAAGTACCGCCAGGTCAATGGCGTCTTCCTGCTGAATATCAAATCGCCTTGAAGCATATTTATCCACTGTCATCTCAACAATTTCACTCCGCAAGACATTTTAGCACTATTTGAAATCTGGCGACAATATGAGCTTGTTGCGAAACTCATAAAGGAACGATATTTGCCAGTTTTATAGCAAGTGATAACATAACCATCTTGTATTTTAAAGATAATCCCACTATTAGTTTAGAAGGGTTATAATACTCTTAACTATATCTTAAGGTTTCGCTAGGAAAACAAATAATAACACAAAACATATATGTATGATTCCTATAGGAGAGTCAATTAGAATTTTAGAATACACAACGAAGTGAACCGGGTTGAAATTGGAGTAAGAAAGAATTTACAAGTCTATATAGGGAGGAGTAGAGCATGGGAATATCACCTGTCAGATTTGTTACTAAGAACGCAGTTATGACACTAATCGAACGATATTGCCCAAGAATTGATGCCTCTATATTAGATGTCGGGTGCGGTTCAGGTAATCATTCTAATTTATTTGTTTCACAAGGTATCAGTGGAAGATATCTCGGCATTGATATTAAAGAGGATATTCACTGGCATAAGAGAAAAGGTAAAGTTAATGAGTTAGAAGTCTCTTTTAAGGTTCATGATGCGGAATTTCTTGAGACTCTTAAGGAAAAGTTCAACTTTATATATTCATTTCAATCCCTCGAACACATTGCCAATGACAGAAAAGCAGTGAAAGGTATGAAAACTCTACTACAAGACAGAGGCTATATCCTTATCACTGTACCAAGTAGATGGAGCTACTTTTTATATCCCGGTCATGGGTACAGAAGATATGATGTTCACTGCATAAAAGACCTAGCAAACCAAAGCAACTTAAATATAGAGGAGTTGGTCAAGTCAGGAGGCATTGCGACTTTTATTCTTCATTTTGTACTAGTGACTATTCCTGACGTTATTTTCAGAGCGAAGATTCGGAGGATAATATACAAACCTCTTAGAATTGAGAGGTTTATCCAGAGAATTCAGACGCTAATATACAAGGTGGACCAAATATGTCCTTGGTTGGAGGGAGGATATGTCGTTATTTTTAAGGGAGAGTAAGGAACTTTTTAAAGAAATTATAGGGAGTTCTCAAGCGTATACACACTGTCTAATAGAAAATACTTGATTACTCATAGCACCATTTGAAATCTAACGCTAATATGTGTAAACTCAATTTAACCTGAATAGTCAATGGGCGGAAATATGAAAAGGGAGGCAAAGCAAAGAGTCGGGGCGGTTATTGTCGCTGCGGGTAAGAGCCAGCGGATGGGTGAGGTGGACAAATTGTTCGCTTTATTGGGTGGTAAACCTCTCTTAGCTCGGACGACCCTCCCCTTTCAAAAATGCCGCCTTATCGATCAAATAGTGGTCGTGGTGAGCGGGGAAAAGGAGCAACTGTGTCGGCGGTTGGTAGCTGGGGAGGAGTGGTCCAAGGTAAGCAACGTTTGTCTTGGTGGCAGGCGGCGCCAGGATTCAGTCGCTGCGGGACTGAAGCGGCTTAATAATTGCCACTGGGTGGTAATCCATGACGGCGCTCGCCCGTTGGTAACCGTGGACTTGATTGAGCGCGGGCTGGAGGCAGCTAAGGAAACCGGAGCCGCTGTCGCTGCCGTTCCAGTTACAGATACCATTAAATTGGCGGGAGATGATAGAATCGTGCATCAGACGCCACCACGTCAAAATTTATGGGCAGTACAGACGCCACAAGTATTCTGCATCAATATAATAACTGAAGCTTATCAAAAGGCAAATGATGACGCCACCGATGACGCCTCACTGGTAGAGCAGCTAGGCTACCAGGTTAAGCTTTATCTGGGTGCTTACGATAACATAAAGATAACCACTCCTGAAGACCTGGCTTTAGCCGAGGCCTTATGGCAAAAATATGAACGGTAAATTACATGTTGGCATCGGCTTTGATGTTCATTCCTTAACTCCGGGGCGCCGATTAGTACTTGGGGGAATCGATATACCCTTTGACCAGGGTCTCAGCGGCTGGAGTGATGCTGATGTCTTGACCCACGCCATTATTGATGCCCTGCTCGGAGCGGCAGCTCTGGGGGATATCGGCAGCCATTTCCCGCCCGGTGATCCCCAATATAAGAATATTTCCAGCCTGATTCTACTGGAAAGAATAAGGGACGAACTGGCTAGAAACGGCTGGCAAGTGAACAATGTTGATGCTACCATTGTTGCCGAGAGACCCAGGCTGAGAGATTTTATTGACCGGATGCGGCAGCAGCTCTGCCAGACACTGGGTATCAATATCAGCCGAGTAAGTGTTAAAGCGAGCACTACCGACCAATTGGGTTTTGTTGGTCGAGGCGAAGGAATCGCCGCTTATGCGGTAGCTACGTTGGAGGGGAAGTGAATGAAAGTATTTAATACCCTCTCCGGACAAAAAGAAGAGTTTTTACCCCAGAGCGACGAGGTGAAGATGTACGTCTGTGGGGTTACGCCCTATGATGAGGCTCACCTAGGGCACGCCATGAGTTACATCATCTTTGATGTCATCCAGCGCTATCTTCAGTTTCGCGGCTACAAAGTGAAGTACGTGCAAAATATTACCGATATTGACGATAAAATTATTGACCGGGCGAATAAGCTCGGCATTTCTACCCGTGAGCTGGCCGAAAAATTTACGGCTAGCTTTTTTGCTGATATGGAGGCCCTGAACATCAGCAAGCCTGATGTAACGCCCTATGCTACCGAAGAAATACCAAAAATGATTGAGATAGCGCAGGGCTTGATTGACAAGGGGTATGCTTATCCTTCGCAGGGCAGTGTCTATTTCCGAGTCAGAAATGTCCCTGACTACGGGAAGCTATCTCACCGCACTCTGGAGTCGGTGATGGCCGGGATGCGTATTGAGGCCGGAGAGGAGAAGGAGCACCCGATGGACTTTGTCCTCTGGAAGGCATCTAAACCCGGCGAACCAGCCTGGGAAAGCCCGTGGGGTCCGGGCCGACCGGGCTGGCATATCGAGTGCAGCGCGATGTCGCTAAAATACCTAGGGAATACCCTTGATATTCACGGCGGTGGGCAGGATTTGGTTTTCCCCCACCACGAGAACGAAATAGCCCAGTCGGAAAGTTTTACCGGCGTCAAGCCGTTTGTTAAGTACTGGCTGCATAACGGTATGGTGCAGCTGGGCGAGGAGAAGATGAGCAAGTCACTGGGAAACCTCATCACGATAAAAGAGGCTCTGGACCCGAAAAAATATGGATACAGCGCCGATGCCATCCGCATCTTCGTGCTCATGTCACACTATAGGAGTCCTCTTACATACTCTGAAGAAGCGATAGAAGCGGTGGAGGGGGGAGCCGACAGGTTACGGCAGACAGTGAATACTACCGCTATTGGTCATAAAGCGGGTCAGAAAATAGACACCGAGCAGTATCGGCAAAGATTTATCAAGGCGATGGATGATGATTTTAATACTGCTCAGGCGCTGGCCGCCCTTTTTGACTTGGCCAGAGAGATTAATAAGTATGATAGCGAGGGCATTGAGGTTGGCAAAGCAAGGGATATGCTGAAAGAACTGGGGGGGGTTTTAGGATTGACTTTCAAGGCAGCGGAGGCACCGGCGCTTGATGTGGAGCAATTTAAGCCTATTACTATAAGATTTGGAATCACGAAAAGCGGAAAGAAAAAATTAGAATACGAGAAAGTAATTGATAGCCCTGATGCTGAAGTGCATATAGAGTTTATACGTGAATTAAGGGATGCCCTGCGCAGAGACAAAAAATTCCAGTCTGCCGATGAAATACGGGCTAAACTTGCTGAGCTTGGCATATCCCTTGAGGATACTCCTAAAGGCACGGTGTGGAAGCGGAAACGATAGTTTTGGGAGGTGAATTATGTGGCAAAAGGTAGCTTTTATCCTGATTGGGCTGGGGGTACTGGTCTTAATTGGCTGGTGGGTTAAAGTCTTTTTCCTAGCTAGCGACATTCCTCTGCTCATCAGAATAGCCGTTGGTGCCATTGCGGCGGGGATATTAGTTATTTTAGGAATAGTCATTAAAGACAGGATAGCCAAGGCAAAGACTGAGGACTTTAAGGGGGTTGAGAAATGATTATTACTACTTCAGAGCAGGTAGAGGGCAAGAAAATTGTGAGGACTATAGGTTGGGTTAAGGGCAACACTATTCGGGCTCGACATTTAGGTAGGGATATTATGGCTGGATTCAGGGCGATGGTGGGTGGTGAGGTAACTGAATACACCAAGATGATGGCTGAAGCCAGGGAACAGGCTATCCAGAGGATGGTTGAGGATGCCGAGAAGCAGGGAGCTAATGCGGTGGTGGGTATGAGGTTTACCACCTCAATGATAATGAGCGGCGCCTCTGAAATTCTCGCCTACGGGACCGGCGTGGTCTTGAAATAGATTAAAGGTTAGCGCCGCCCGATTGCCCAGGACAAGAGGGGACGCAATAACTTTAGCTTGACCAGCCCAACGGGTAGCGCTAACTCCGTCTTCTCACTTACCGGAGACATATTTATCTTATCTATCTCTGCTTTCAGGTGGGATAGCTCTTCCTCAGAGTTATCACCCGATAAAATATCATCAATACGCGGTATCATATTCCGGGCGGCTTGAAGACGCTTTTTCCCCACCTCAAGCATCTCTTCAGAGATAATCCCGTATTTGGCTTTCACC
>JAUWBK010000070.1 GCA_030605045.1 Dehalococcoidia bacterium | reverse complement strand
GCGCGTTTGATGCCCAAAAGCGTCCCTTCCACAGGCTGCTCGCGACCCGTAGCGCCGGTCGGTGTAATCACCAGGTCTTCATCCTCGGAGTAAAGACGGGGAAAACTGTCCAGGGCAGCGCTCGGCTCGACACCATAATGGATAATGACCGAGCCAATGTTTATCAGGTAGCACCTCGTTGAGCGGTGCCGGTCAACATCGATATGCGAGCCATCGGTGGCCATAACGGCAAATTCGGTGGGGGTGGGGGGTGCTCCATAATGGCTGGCCAGCCTGTCCACCAAATCAGCCACCAACCAGGTAGTCTTACTGGCGGCAATTTTCTTTTTCAAGTCCTCAAGGTCAATCGCTTCATTGGCGACAACATCCAGAGCATACTGAAGGCGCTTCTGCCTTTCCTCACGGGCATCCTTCAGTCTGGCCACCATGCTGCCAACCTGCGTCGCGACTTTGGATAAGTCTAATGACACCTCTCCCGTCCTCTACGACCAAGTATAATTCATTTCTATTCTACGCGCTTGAATCTCTCTTGAGGCGCCTGGCATATCGGGCACTTTGCGGGAGCCTCTCCCGCTACCGTGTAGCCACAGACCTGGCAGACAAGGTAGGGCTCATCAGCTAGCTGTTGTCCCTCTTCAAGAGCCTTGAGCGCCTTCCCGTACAGGGTGTGATGGATTTTCTCGACCTTGTTGGTAAAATCGAAGGTAGCCTCAGCTCTCTTGCTGCCTTCCATCTTGGCCTGCTCAATGAACTCGGGGTACATTTTGGTGAATTCGTAATGTTCCCCACTGATAGCAGCTTCCAGATTTTCTTTGGTTGACTTAATTTCTCCCAGAGTCTTGAGGTGGTTACGGGCATGAACGGTCTCTGCCTCAGCCACCGCCCGGAACAGTCTGGCTATCACTTTGTGCCCGTCTTTGTCTGCTTGCTCGGCGGAGAACAAATAGCGACGGTTAGCCTGACTCTCACCGGCAAAAGCTGCTTTCAGATTCTCTTGAGTATTACCCACGTGTACCTCCTTATTGCTTTTTACTTCTTTTTAATTGGGTATCTAATGATAGTTTTGATGACTTTGGCATCAGGACGGGTAAGGTATTCTTCTTCGTGGACACCAGCTATCTCGTAGTTGTTGTCGGCAATGAACTGGTGCAGTCGCTTGATGGTGGCATACTCCTGGTCATAAGGCCCAAGGTGCAGAATCTGGGCGACGGTGCCGTATTGCCACGGCTCAATCTTGACCTCAATATTGGGGACTTTCTGGGGGAGTGAGGTGGTGTCTTCCGGAACGGGCAACCCGATAATCATCGTCCATTGCTCTTTAGGAACAAGGTGGGCATCCGGGTATCGGGCGCGGAGCCCGCTGACTTTGAAAGTCGGCAGCCCCTTTTTCTTGAGGTCAAACTTTAAGGTGTAAACCGAACCGTAGAGGGCGGGCATAAACTCGGGGAAGACCTTGTCCGGGGCACCCTTGGCATGGACCACCGCCATCTTTTGGGCGGGCATTTCCAGGATTTGAGGTTCTGTCTTGGCTGATTTTCGTGGTATCATGAAACTATCCCTGATTATCTGCTTAATTATAACATTTAGACAACCTTACTCAAAAGAAATAAGGGGGAAGAGATTTTTATCTACCTTACTCCCTTTACCCCGTTAGAGTTCCTAACGGGGTTTATCCCCCCTCTGGGCTAAAGCCCCTAAGGGCAGAGCCTCTCCTTCAAAGGAGAGGGGGAAGTAATTAGAAAGAGGGGCTTCGCCCTTCTTAGACACCCCCCTTTGTTTCTATTTGGGCTCTTGACAAAGCTGAAGCAGGTGGGTAGAGTGTCCGTTAGTGAAAAGTTAGCTTAGAACGGGAAAGGAGAAGCAGAACATGGCAACCAAAGTTTTCGTTATTTTGAGTAGTGGGGACAGGGAAGTGGCCTTAGAGGTTGGACTCGTATACCCATTGAACGCAGCAATCAAGAAGTGGATGGATGAGGTTAAAGTAATTATCTTTGGGCCATCAGAGAAAATTGCTGCCTACGATGCTGAAGTTCAAGGAAGACTAAAGCAGTTGCAGGAGGCTGGTATTGAGGTTATGGCGTGCAAGTGGTGTGCCGATAGAATGAATATAACGGGTAAACTTGAAGAAGCGGGAATTAAGGTGGTATATGTCGGCTCAATAATATCGGAACTGCTCAAGGATGGCTGGGCTTCCTTGACATTTTGAGGTTTGGCGTTAAAACTAATCGACACGCTGGAGGTGATATTGATGGAACTATTGGACGGAATTGAAACAAGGCGAAGTTTTCGTGGCTTTAAGCCCACGCCCATTGCTGAGGAAACTCTCCGCCGAATTCTAAAAGCGGTCAGCAACAGCCCTTCTTACCAGAACACGCAACCCTGGGAAGTGGTCGTGGTGAGTGGTAAGAAGAAAGATGAGCTGAGTAAAATTATTTATCAGCTCGCCAGTTCAAAGGCAGCGACCAATCCTGACCTGTCGCACCCCAAGTCCTGGCCGCCGGAACACGAAGCGCGATCCAGGGAACACGGCGCCCGGCGATTAAAAGCTATCGGTGTGGAAAGGGAAGATGAGCAGGCGAGGGAAAACTTGCGATTAATGAACTTTGAGTTTTACGGTGCGCCGTCTGTAATATTCCTTTTTATGGACCGGACTCTCGGTCACTGGTCAGTCTATGATATGGGGCTGTTTTCTCAGAACCTTATTCTGGCGGCGCATTCTTTTGGCGTGGAAAGCTGCTTACAGGCGTCAGTGACTAATTATCCTGATGCCATTAGAGAATTTCTCGGCATACCGGGAAGCAAGCAACTGGTTATTGCCATCTCAATCGGCTATCCAGACCCGGAAGCGAAATTAAACACTTACCGCAGCATTAAGATGAAGCCCGAGGAATTTGTGAGGTGGTATAGTTAAAGGGGGAATAAAAAAGAGGGGGCTTTGCCCCCTCTTAAACACCTCATTAGCTTTCTGTAGTCTCCTCCCCCCGTATCAATCTCTCCCCATACTCCAGCAGCACTTTGGTTCGTTCCGGGGAGGTCTTTTTTGATTCCAGATAGGCTTTCAGGGCGTCGAGGGGGGTTATTTCTTCGGCGGTGAACTGCCCCAGCCTCAGGCGTGTCTCCCGCACTATCTCCCGGGCAATGGTGAAATTGTGGGCTTCTTTTAGTGTTTCCCTGATGTCACTGTCACGGAGCTGGCCTTCAATCTCCGCTGGCAGGGTAATGTTTAACCGCACGATGGCCTCTCTCACCTTATCTCCCTGCTCCGCAATTGCCTTGAGTACGGTGGTGGTGGGGTCAATGTCCTGAGAATCAAGGGCAACGCTGATGGTGAGAAAGCGGCGTCCGCCTACCGGGTGGAATTCAAAGGAGACCTGTCTTTTACCCGCTTCCCCATCAGGCTCAATTTCTACAAGATAAAATCCCTTCTCATCTTCCTCGTCGCTGAAATCCAGGCACGCTGGACTTCCGGCATAGACGGTAGGTGGGCTGTCGGCTAGCACCTGGTGTCTATGAATGTGTCCCAGGGCGACATAATCGAAAGCCGGATTGGCGACGTTACTCAGCAGCAAGACATGCTCCTGCCCGATAGTCATTAACCTTTCTGAACCTATTTCGGCACCGGCGACCCAGACATGGGCGGCAAGGATGGAGGGGAGGCCGGGGTCAAGTTTGGTGGCATTAAACTCAATAGTTCTGGTTAATGTCTGCTGTAGCCTTTCTTTAATCTGGTCGAAGTCCAGGTTTTTCGTTTCCTCTTTGCTTAACAGGGCGCTGCGTCTGAGCCAGGGTAGTGATGCAATTTGAATGGTGCCGCTACGGGTAGAGATACGGTAAATGTCAGGACGATTGGAGACATAAACGTTTTTCACGGCTAAAGTATCAAAGATTTCGGTGGTGGTTGCCCGGCCGATGGCATTGGGCAGGTCGTGGTTGCCGATAAGGAGAAAGATGGGAATATTATTGGAAGAAAGACGACTGACGCGTTTGGCGAATTCTCTTTGCTGAGTCTGAGTGGGTTCGCGGGTTTTGTAGGCATCGCCACAGAAAAGGACTAGGTCTACCTTGTTCTCTAGGGCATAGTCAACGACCTGGTCAAGGGCAGAGAGGAAGTCGAGGAGGCGTGAGGACAGCCCGGTAGCAGGGTCAATGTGTCCATAGCTCTCAACGCCGAGATGTAGGTCGGCAAAGTGAAGTATTTTCATTGGGGAACCCTATCCCCCTTTATCCCCCTTCCCCTTATCAAGGGGAAGGGGGAGTGATATTAAAAAAGAGGGGCGAAGCCCCTCTTCAACTCCCTATGTCCGCTTAAGTCTTACCGTTTCATTCTCCATATCGACCATTACTGTCCTCCAGCCTGCATCAAGCCAGCTATCTTCCATAGGAGACCCTGGTGTGTTATCCCAAGAATTAAACCATTTTCGGGCGCTAGGTGGCAATTTGTCGCCGATAATTTCTTCAAGCTGGGCAAAAGTGAGAAGTGCCTCGTTCACAGGTTGTCTCTTCAACCATTCTCTAAAAGGCGTATATTTACTCATTTTTCCCCTCCTTCCATATCTGACCGCCAGGGGGGAGCACGAACAGTTCTTCACCGGCAAGCTTGGCAGCCAGCGTCTCCTTGAGTGCGGCAACGGGAATCCTGATTTGATTCATGGTGTCGCGCTCTCGTATGGTAACCTGCTTATCCTCGAGAGACTGGAAGTCAATGGTAACGCAGAAGGGAGTGCCAATCTCATCCTGGCGCCGGTAGCGCCGACCGATACTCTGGGTATCATCGTATTGCACCATCCAGCAGGGGCGCAGGGCAGCATATATCTCTTTGGCGAATTGAACCAGATTTTCTCGCTTACTTAAGGGCAATACCGCTACCTTGACGGGTGCCAGAGCGGGGTGGAGGTGAAGCAGCACTCTTATCTCCTCCTTGTCTGGTTCTTCGTCGTAGGCATCGCACAGGAAAGCCAGAACCGAGCGGTCTACTCCAGCCGATGGCTCAATAATATAAGGGACAATGTGCTCGTTAGCCTCTTCATCAAGGTAGGTCAGGCTCTTGCCGCTATATTTAGCGTGTTGCACCAGGTCAAAATCACCGCGATTGGCAATCCCTTCTAACTCAGACCAGCCCATCGGGAACAGGTAGTCGATGTCAGAGCACTTTCGGGCGTAGTGTGCCAGTTCTTCTTCGGTATGGGGGCGTAATCGGAGATTTTCTTTTTTGATGCCCAAGTTCACATACCAGTTGCAGCGCTCCTCAAGCCAGTAGTCAAACCATTCTTCAGCAGTTTCTGGCTTAACAAAGTACTCGATTTCCATTTGCTCAAATTCCCGAGTCCGGAAGATAAAATTGCCGGTGGTAATCTCGTTGCGGAAGGCTTTACCCATCTGCGCGATGCCAAAGGGTAGCCGCTTTCGGGTGGTATTGAGCACGTTCTGGAAATTAACGAAGATGCCCTGGGCGGTCTCCGGGCGCAGGTAAACCACGTTAGATTCTTCTTCAACGGGCCCCATGAAGGTCTTAAACATCAGATTAAACAGGTGCGGCTCGGTTACTTCGCCACCGCAGGAGGGACAACTATTGTCCTTCAATTCATCAGCGCGCCATCTCAGATGACAGCGCTTACACTCTACCAGCGGGTCGGCGAACTGCTGGACGTGACCACTGGCGACCCATGTCTGAGGGTGCATCAGGATGCTGGCATCAAGCCCCACCATGTCATCACGCTCCTGGACGATAGCGCGCCACCAGGCTTGCTTAACATTCTGTTTTAGCTCCACCCCCAGCGGTCCGTAATCCCAGCAGCTGGACAGGCCCCCGTAGATTTCACTGCTGGGAAAAATAAAGCCCCGCCGCTGGCAGAGGGAAACGAGCTTTTCCATTTTAGTCTGGCCTGATGTTTGTTCCGCCATTAGCTACCGCTCCTTAAAACTTTTATCGGGTGTTGCCTTGACCAGTCCTCCAGACCTGCCGTATGGCCAGAATAAAGAATATGCCTAGAATGATTCCTCCCAACCCCATGACAATCAAGGCGAATACCCACAAGGGCATAAGATGTATCTGGTAGGAATTGTAGCTGAAAATATCGAGCATTGCAAAACCGAGAATGAGTTGGGGTAAGGCAATCATGTTGCCCATAAGGGATAGAATTTTTTCCGTCCAGCGGCTAGCTGTCCGCTGGAATTGGGTACTCAGTTTAGTCATTCCCCAGGCGAGGACGCCGGCCAGTAGTGTCAAGAAAAATTGTGGCGTTAGCATCCAGGCAATAATGGCACCACGGCTCATCCATTTATCCGGTGAGCCATTTTTAAAATGATAGGCTACCTCAGTGGGAAGCAGGTGATAGAAATAGGCGGTAAGAATGAGAGAGAGGAGAAAAATGGCTATGGGCAACCCAATGTATCTCCAGCGGAAAGATACGGACTTGTTCGAGGTAGTTTTTCTAGTCGGTTCTTTCATTTTATTTATCAGCCGGGTGGTTAATAAGCAAAAGTTATCAGCTTTGAGTTCAGATGTCAAAATAGGAATGGTAGGAACATTTTGGTTGTTTTCATGTAATTAGCGTAGTCGGCACCAAACTTGTGGAGATTCTCTGCCTCTTCAGCCTTGGCGCTGGCTA
>JAUWBK010000055.1 GCA_030605045.1 Dehalococcoidia bacterium | reverse complement strand
CCCAGCAAGACCACATCCACCACTCCTACCTGCGCCGGGTCATCGGTCGCCTGCACCGACTGGAGTACAAAGTTGCCCTTCACACTATCCACTCGGAGGCCGTGTGTACGTAGAGCCTGCAAATGCTCCCCGCGGGTAATAAACACGACATCCTCTCCAGCCTGGGCAAGTCGTCCGCCAAAATAACCACCCGCGCCACCTGCGCCAAAGACTGCGATGCGCATGGGAACCTCCTCAAGACTTTAGAGTACATAATGCCTAATTTAGCTCTTACCAATCCGAAACATCTTCGTCCCGCAGGTCGGGCAGGTTCCTTGGGTTGCTGGTTTGCCATTCTTCATTGTGATAGGTTTGGGGTCTCTCATCTCTTTTTTAGTGCGGCATTTCAGACAGTATGCTTGCATTGGTCTACCTCCTTTTTTACGGAGAATAGGCTATTTGGTACTCAAATGTCAATAACTTCCCTGAATTGAACTTTTTGACGAATTGTTACTTCCACAAACTTTCAGTATTTTGGATGCCATTCCTACACGAACTCTACCTAGGTTTCCAATATGGTATTGACAAAATACCTTGAAGGGACTAAACTAGACACCGCAATAAACAAAGACCCTTAAAAATATTACAAATTAGGTTAGGAGGCAAGGTGATAAAAGGCGAGGCACCGTAATCGCTTTTCTCAATTGATGGCGGTTGATGGTGTTCCTTCTGATTTGAATGTTTTCTAACTATTGATTAAGGAGGTGATAGTCTTCAACAAAAAGATTACTAAACAGCTAGGTTACAAAATCTTAAGAGGAGGAGAAAATGAATAAAAGAAGGGCATTGGCCTTGGTTATGGTGGTGGCATTGGTGAGTGGGTTAATGGCGGCTGGCTGTGCCGCCCCAGCTCCGGCTCCAGCCCCAGCTCCAGCACCTGCGCCCGCTCCGGCGCCTGCCCCAGCTCCAGCACCTGCGCCCGCTCCAGCAGCACCTGCGCCCGCTGAAGTCTTTAACTGGAAGCTTCAGACCTTCATGCCCAGTGGTTCCGGCACCTTCAAGTACAATCAGGAATTCTGTGACCGGGTCAAGAAGGAAACCGGGGGCAGGCTTAACATTGAGCTATTTGGTCCGGGGACTCTGTTCCCTGACACGGACGCCCTGGAAGGTGTGGGGCAGGGTGTGGCCGAAATGTGCCAGAGCTATCCCCAGTTCTACTCGGATACGATACCTGAAGCCGCCACCTTCCAGCTCCCCTACGGTATCGTTGACTTCATATCCGTCTATAACATGATTTACCGGCAGGGATGGCTTGACATCATGGGCCCCTTATATGAGCAGAATAATATCCATTACGCTGCCTATATCGCCGGGGGTCTGGGTGAGCAGATATGGAGCAAGGAGCCGATCCGCTCGCTGGAGGATTTCAAAGGGCTTAAAATCAGGATGATTGGCCCGGCGGCAAAGTTCTTTGCCGACTATCTGGGTGCCGCACCGGTTACTCTCCCCGGACCGGAAATCCTTACCGCGCTGCAACTGGGTACCATTGATGCCACCGAATACGCCGGTGGCTCCATGGATTACGCACTGGGTATTCATGAGGTTACGAATTATCGCATCCTGCCCTACTGGGCGATGGCGGTAACCGAATACCTCGTGGCCAAGGACAAGTACGAGGCGTTACCTGACGATCTCAGGGCTACCTTCGACCTGTGCACCAACTGGATTGAGCTTTATATGAGCTCCAGCCACATGAACGACGATGTAGGGGCGATTGCCAAGATGGTGGAGGAGCGAGGTATGCAGACCATGTATCTGCCAGATGCTGACGTGGCAGAGCTCAGAACGATGGCACGGGAGTACTGGGAAACCCTCAGGGACATCTCTCCCACGGCTGACAGGCTGATACAGATTCAGATTGATTGGGCTATAGCTCTGGGACACCTGGAAGAATAGGCTGGCTTATTGGGAGATATTGTCATTGAGTTAATAGAGTTAACCCCAAAGAGGGATTTGTCCTCTTTGGGGTTAACTCTGTGAAGGCCGTTAAGCAATCACGCCCGAGAGTAGCCAATAAAGAGGTGGAGAGGCAAAGTCATTGGTGTGGTATAATAGGTATATTTTTAGAGATTCTGAATTTTAAATTTCATCGGTGAGTTGTGTAACGTAATGCGCTGGTTTAGGTCTCTCGGAAACATTGTCGACCTCATTGCCAAGTGGTTAGGCTATAGCGCCAGCGTGTTAGTGCCCCTCGCGGCGGCGATAGTCCTCTTCGAGATAACGATGAGGTATGTATTTAATGCGCCTACGCTTTGGGTACATGAAACCAGCGGTTTCTTATTTGCGGCTTTATCCCTATTGGCCGGAGCATACTGCCTTCGCGAAGACGGCCACGTTAAGATGGACTTCCTTTACGCCCGTTGGTCACCACGGGTAAGGGCTATTGTAGATATACTCACTACGCCATTACCAGTTGTTTTTTGCGCCATACTTCTCTGGAAGGGGGGAGTACATGCCTGGCTTTCCGTGAAAGCCTTGGAGACCAGCAGCAGCGCCTGGGAACCGCCCTTATGGCCGTTTAAGCTAATATTACCCCTCGCTGCCCTTATGTTGTCGGCTGAAGTAATGGTTAAGTTCTTCCGTAACCTCGCTATAGCTATTAGGTTGGGGGAGGACAAAAGGTCATGAGTCCTGACATTCTGGTTACCCTTTTAATCCTCTCCCTCCTCGTGGGGCTTCTTCTGGGGGTTCCGCTGGCTTTCCTCACCGGCGGCATCGGCGTGCTTTTTATTCTGCTGATTGACGGTCACCCGGCGACACTAACCGTTGTTCTCCTCACTCTTGACCGGGCTTCCAATTTCATTCTGCTGGCTATCCCTCTGTTCATTTTCATGGGGGTGACAATGGAAAAGTCAGGGATTGCCGAAGACCTGTATGATGCCTTCCGGGTGTGGCTGGGGTCTGTCAGGGGTGGGCTGGGCATGGCCACTACCTTGATCTGCACCATTTTCGGCGCTATGGTTGGGATTGCCGGAGCCGCGGTGGTCAGTATGGGGCTTATCGCCCTACCCAACATGTTGAAATATAAATACGACAAGAGAATAGCGCTGGGGATTATTGCTGCCGGGGGAACACTGGGACAGATTATCCCGCCCAGCGTATTGATGGTCATATATGGCTTGGCGGCCGGAGTCTCGATAGGCAAGTTGTTTGCGGGCGGAATAGTCGCCGGCCTTCTCCTTTCCGCCCTCTTTATAACTTATATCGGTATCAGGTCTTCTATCCAGAAAGACCTGTGTCCCAGAATCGTCATTGAAGAGAAAATCTCGTTAAAGAATAAGATTCGCCCTCTTCTGCATCTAGTTTTGCCTGCGTTCATTGTTATCCTGGTCCTGGGCTCTATCTTCCTGGGTATTGCCAGCCCTTCAGAGGCGGCAGCAGTAGGCTGCTTTGGTGCTGTCCTGAGTGCTCTTGTCCGCCGGAGACTCAACTGGCAAGTTATTAGAAGCGCCGCTTTAAGTACCATACGCGTTAACGGTATGGTGATGTGGGTTATTTTCGGAGCAACCTGCTTTGGCACTGTGTTCGCTCGGGTAGGCGGACCGGAAATCCTGAGAAGTGTCTTTTCTGCGCTTCCCTTTGGCGATTGGAGCGTAATCATAGGAACGATGCTTATAGTTTTTATCCTGGGCATGTTCTTAGACCCTAACATGATTATCATAATCGTTGTCCCTATTGTGGTGCCTACCGTAGCCTCGTTAGGCTTTGACCCCATATGGTTTGGCATTCTGTTTGCTATAAACCTGCAGATGAGCTTCATAACGCCGCCCTTTGGCTATTCCCTGTTTTATCTGAAGGGAGTTGCTCCCCCAGACGTAAGCATCGCCGACATCTACATATCAGTATGGCCTTTTGTGGCGCTGCAGGCGACCGGCATGATTATATTAATGATATTCCCTCAGCCGGTCTTGTGGTTCGTTGACCTGGTCATCCGGTAGTATCATCCCCTTGGGCTTGCTGTTACCGAGAGCGAATTAACCGTCATGAAAATTTTGAAAAATTAGGGGGAATTTTTGCCCACTGCGCACCCGTGGCAGGTTTGAGTATCTCTGAGGAGCCGGTATCGGCTGTTAAGTCTATAGCCCGGCCGGCTTGCCGAGTTCGTGGGCAAGGGATGCCTAACTGCAGATTGGCTAAATGATACTACCTACTCTATAACCATCGCGGGTCGCTTCTCCCACCCTGCGTGGCTGGACAGAGTCGCCAATTAAGTACAGCTCACGAACTTTTCCTCTCAGTTCTTCATAAAGCCCGGCCTGAGGTATTAACCCCATAGCCAAGGCTACCCCGTCTCCTGCCACAGTGACCAGATTCTGGTCTCGGTCAATACCAGTGACGCCTTGGTCGGTGAAGGCTATAATTTTCAAGTTTGTCCGTATTGTGACACCGTTATCAATTAGCTTGGCTGCCAGTGTGCCACTGATTGTTGGCACATCGCAGGCTACCGCTGACAGCATTTCGACAACAGTTACCTTTTTTCCCTTCAGCGCAAGATATAAAGCCGTTTCACAGCCAACTACACCGCCTCCAGCCACGACAGTCTCATTCCCAGGCTCGGCTTTACCCAGCAATATGTCAATAGCGGTGACTACGATAGGCTTGTCAAGGCCAGGAATATCAGGACGGTAAACACTGGAACCGGTGGCGATAATCACCGCATCTGGTTTGGTGGTGTCTACCAGTTGCCGGGTGACCGGTTTGCCAAGTTTTATATTAACCCCGAGCCCCTTAATTTGCCTTATTAGCCAGTCCTTATAGTTTTTAAGGTCTTCTTTGAAATCTGGTACGGTTGCCTCTATCAAATGTCCACCCAGTTCTCTGTTTTTTTCATATAGAGTTACGTCATGCCCTCTCAAAGCGGAGACCCTGGCTGCCTCCATGCCCGCGGCTCCGCCACCAACAATGAGCACTTTCTTAGGCTTGAACGCTGGTGTCAGTTTATAGCTTTCAAAGCCGCATTCAGCATTAATTGAGCACCTTATGGGAAGTGGTGTTCTCCGGCACATTTCCTGACATCTGATACATCGGCGAATGCTTTCTGGCTCACCCTTGGCCAGTTTATTGGGTATTTCAGGGTCGGCCAGCAGGCCCCTACCCATAGCAATAAAATCTGCTTTGCCTTGCTGCAGGATTTCCTCTCCCATTTCAGGCGTAATGGCACCAACGGTAATGACGGGCAGGCTGACGACTTTTTTGATTTGTTCGGCGTAGCCGACTTCATGACCCTTAGGCTCGTACAACGATGACTGGGTACTAGTGACTCGAGGATTGAGCCTATTTTCATAGGTTCCCAAGGAAATGTCCAGAGCATCTACCCCAACAGTCTCCAGCTTCTGAGCGACCAAACTGGACTCACTTAATTCAAGCCCGCCATCTACAAGGTCTACCGCGTTTAATCTCACCATGATAGGGTAATTGTTTCCGACCAATTCTCTGGTTCTACGGACTATTTCCAAGACAATGGTCATCCGGCCATTAATGTCACCACCGTATTTGTCCGTTCTTCGGTTCGTATTAGGAGATAGAAATTGATTGAGAATATACCCATGAGCGGCGTGTATCTCCACAGCATCGAACCCGGCCTGCTTGGCTCTCCTGGCCGCCTGAGCGAAAGACTCAACTACCTCACCGACTTCTTCTGTGGTTAGTTCTCTGGGAAGTCCTCCTGTGACAGGACAGGGTATGGCCGAAGGTGCCACTACTGGCAGACCACCGGTAATTGAGGTTGTGGTTTGCCTCCCGGCATGGCATAACTGTATTGCTATTTTGCTTCCCCATTCCTTTACCGCCCCGGCTAGATCGCTCAGACTGGGAACACATTTATCATCGTGTATGCCCAACTGCTGGTAGCTGATTTTGCCGGCGGGATCAATAAAGGTTGCCTCAACTATGGCCAATCCTACCCCACCCCTGGCCCGGGCAATGTAGTGGTCAATCAGCTGCCGGGTGATGATACCGTCAGGTGAGGCCAAATTTCTAACCATAGGCGGCATTACAATTCGATTCCTGAGCTTCATTGTGCCTATTGCTCCAGGACTCAATAACTTTTCGAATTTTTGTGACATCTTTCTCCTCCTCTAGAGATTCTTTGGTATCGGTGATAGCAACTGTGAAGAAGAATTTTAGGAATATTGGCCTGACTCGATAATGAGCATTGTACTTGGCTAGGTTGTGCTTGTCAATAAGGAGGGATTCATTATTGTGTAATGTATATATTGACATATCCCATTACACAGAATAATCTATTTATAGTCATAACCGTAGCTTGCTCTTCAGCGGGCAGAATACTTTACGGTGCCCTTGAAGAGCAAGTTAGGGAATAAATTCAAATCGAAGGAGGTTTCAAATGACTGGAGGTTATGTCGGCAAGATAGGTTTTGTTGATCTATCCAATGGTGAAATCCGGGAGCAGGAACTGGACGAGACCTTAGCCCGGGATTTTATCGGTGGACATGGACTTGGTGCCCGCGTGTTGTTCGAGAGACAAAAAGGGCGGGTTGACGCTCTCGGCCCAGAAAACATGCTGGGATTTGTCACCGGTCCTCTAACCGGCACACCGGTGCCAACCGGCGGCCGCTACGCGGCAGTATGCAAATCGCCACTGACTGGTAGTTGGGGCGATGCTAACTCGGGCGGTTACTTTGGACCTGAGCTTAAGTTTGCCGGCTGGGATGCGATTTTCGTCTCAGGGATAGCTCCTAAGCCATCATATCTGCTGGTTACTAACGCGGGTATTGAAATTAGGGATGCTTCTCACCTCTGGGGAAAAGATGCCCTTGAAACAGAGGAAGCCTTGGTCGAAGAGATTGGCGACCCTAAGGTCCGAGTTGCCGGCATTGGTCCAGCCTCAGAAAAACTCTCGCTGATCAGTGGTATCTGTAACGATAGGGGGCGGTACGCGGCTCGCTCGGGCGTCGGCGCGGTTATGGGTTCCAAGCGACTCAAGGCGGTAGCGGTGAGAGGGACAGGAAAAGTCGCCGTGGTAGACAGTGAAAGAGTTAAGAAATTAAACCGGGAATTCAACGTCAAGATGAACGATGCTTCGTTTATTCAAACATTAAAGAAACACGGCACCTGTGGCCTTACCGCAGCGCTTGTTGGCTCGGGGGCAAGTCCGGTTAAAAACTGGCTGTTCACGGGCACAGAGTCGTTCCCCACCGTTGACAAAATAGATGGCGATAATGTTATCGCCTATGAGACGAAAAAATACGGTTGTTTCAGCTGTCCAATCCGCTGTGGCGGTACTACGACCGTATCTTCCGGGAAATATCCGGTAACCGAGACGCACAAACCGGAATATGAGACGGTAGCCGCCTTCGGTAACATGTGCCTAAACGATGACCTTGGTTCAATCTTCAAATTGAACGACATGTGCAATCGTGGTGGTCTGGATACCATCTCGGCCGGTTCCGTCATCGCCTTCGCTATGGAGTGCTATGAAAATGGCGTCATCACCAAGGCAGACACAGATGGTATCGAGTTGACCTGGGGAAACGCGGAAGCCATTATCG
>JAUWBK010000022.1 GCA_030605045.1 Dehalococcoidia bacterium | reverse complement strand
CAACGTCTCACTCATCGCATTCAACTGGAATCTCGCGCACCGCGAACTTTTCCACTGGAAGGAATTCCTTATTGTCATCGCCATCATTGCCATTCAGGTCCTCGTCTACAAGTGGATCGTGAACCGGATGCCTGTTCTGCGCAAACACCCGGAGTACAAAGTTGAACATTAACAGTGAGATAACCGTGAACAAAAGTTAAGTGGTGGGTACCCGGCGCGGACATGAGCAGATATTGCCGCGCAGGGTCAACTAAAAGACTGAGACCTATCAGGACAATTTTTGTTGCTAAAAGGGCAGGAACTCTACTGTCTCAGGCACCTCTGGCATTTTCACTTTCTCCATACTGAACTTACGCTTTTCTTGAAAGGCAATAATGAACTGGCGCAAATCGTTGGCAGTGATACTGGCTATATCCTGATGTTTTAACCCAGGGAAATTGGCAAAATAGGTTACACTTGACATAACAACAGAAGGCCAGGAGTAAGCCTTAAGCGTCCCTGGCGGGATTCGAACCCACGACCCGCTGCTTAGAAGGCAGCCGCTCTGTCCAGCTGAGCTACAGGGACAAGTTATTTACCTTCAAATGTAACACGAAAAAAAGAGAGGGTCAAGGATAAGTCTTTACCGTTCTAGCTTTTCGTATTGGCGCGTTTTATGTGTCGATAAATATAAAGGGCAATCAGGACAACGATAAAAGCGATAACTAACGGGTCAAAAGGACGCATGACAGTTCGGATTTGCTCCCAGTGCTCACCCAGCCGATAACCTCCATAGGCCAGTCCAACACTCCAGATGAAAGAACCAAGAAAGGTATAGACTAAGAACTTGACGAAATGCATTCTGGCTATTCCGGCAGGAAGACTAATAAAGGTACGCACCACTGGTAACAGACGAGAGGTAAAGATTGACCAACTTCCGCTTCTGTCAAACCACCGGTCAGCTAGGTCAAGATCATGTCGCGAGATAAGAATATATCTTCCATATTTTTCCAAAAAAGGGCGGCCACCCCACATACCGACACCGTAGGCGATAGCCGAGCCAATAGTGTTGCCTAGAGCCCCATAGACACCAGCTACAAGCGTATAAGTAACGGGTAGAGACTGTTCTTTAATCAGCATCCAGCCCGCAAGGGGCATGATTATCTCACTGGGTAAAGGAATACAGGCACTCTCTACCGCCATAAGTAACACCACTCCAGGCCATTGTATCAAACTGTAAGTATAACTTATGAACTCTAGTAACTGATGTTCTATGGATAGCACTTCGGCAGTGTAGCAAATAGGCACCATTAACGTCAAGCTAACAGGGGAGAAATTGCTTGACAATAGCTCAACTACATTGCTAGTATGAGGTTATCTTTAGGTATAATTGATATGCAGGCAGACGATGCCGAAATTATTAGATCGAATAGATAGTCCTGCTGATTTGAAAGGGCTAACCCCACAGGAGCTTGAGCCACTGGCGGCTGAGCTCAGACAGAAACTGGTGACCACCGTAACCACCACCGGCGGCCATTTAGCTTCTAATTTAGGTGTCGTTGAGCTTACCATAGCTTTGCACCGGGTATTTGACAGCCCACGGGATAAGATTATCTGGGATGTAGGGCATCAGAGCTACGTTCATAAACTGCTTACCGGCCGTAGACAGCACTTTGCCTCGCTGCGTCAATATGGAGGTTTATCCGGTTTTACCAGTCCTGATGAGAGTCCGCATGACCCATTTGGCACCGGTCATGCGAGCACCTCAGTTTCGGCAGCTCTCGGCATGGCGATTGCTCGTGACCTCTGTGGTGATGATTACCAGGTGGTGGCGGTTATTGGTGACGGTGCCATCACTGGTGGTATGGCTCTTGAGGCGCTTAACCAGGCAGGCAATCTTGGCTCCAGACTGGTTGTGGTTCTAAATGATAATGGGATGTCGATTTCTCCCACTGTTGGCAGCTTAGCTAAGTTACTCAATAAAGTGCGCTTTGACCGCCGTTATTACTTGGCTAAGAAAGAAAGTAAACGGATACTTACCGCACTGCCACTGGGTAATAAGCTGTGGCAGGTAAGTCGACAGGCTAAAGGTAGATTCAAAGGGCTGGTTATGCCCACCATGGTCTGGGAAGAACTTGGCTTTACTTATATTGGGCCTATTGACGGTCATAATATCACTGACCTTGAAACAGCGCTCGTTCAAGCCAGAGATTATCATCTCAAGCCAACCTTTGTTCACGTTATAACAACTAAGGGCAAAGGACATCGTCCTGCGGAGAGCAATGCGGTCTATTTTCACGGCGTGCCCGCGAAGCGTGTCAGCAGCAAGAAGATACCAACTTACAGTGAGGTATTTGCGCAGACGGTGCTTCAATTGACTCGCGAGAATCCCAGACTGGTAACGATTACCCCGGCGATGCCAGAGGGAAACTGCCTGAGTATTGTCGAGGCTGAGTTTCCCCAACGCGTGTTTGATGTCGGCATCTGTGAGCAGCATGCGGTTACTTTTGCCGCCGGATTAGCCACCCAGGGTTTTATCCCGATTGTCGCTATCTACTCTACCTTTCTGCAGCGCGCTTTTGACCAGATTCTACATGATGTTTGCCTCCAGAATCTGCCCGTTGTTTTTGCCATTGACCGAGGTGGCATCGTCGGCGATGATGGTAAAACACATCAGGGGACATTTGACATCTCTTACCTGACACTGATTCCTAATCTAATTGTATCGGCACCCAAGGATGAAAACGAGCTTCAGCACTTACTTTATACCGCGGTGAAATCAGGGCAACCTATGGCGATACGGTACCCCCGCGGTGCTGGGGTAGGAGTAGAATTGGATGAAACACTACAGGAAATTCCGATAGGGAAATGGGAAACAGTCAGGAATGGGAAGGATGTAGCCATCTTGGCCATAGGTGCTATGGTAGCTCCTGCCCTTGAGGCCGCCCGGGAGTTAACAGCAAATAAGATTGAAGCGACTGTGGTTAATGCTCGTTTTGCCAAGCCACTTGACTCGGCGCTTATCATAGACCTTACCCGCGGTATTAAGCGCCTGGTTACCGTTGAGGAGAATACCATCAGCGGTGGCTTCGGCAGTAGCGTTGCCAAGTTTCTTCAAGACTCGGGAATTGGTGCTCTACAGGTAAAAAGCATCGGTATCCCTGATGAGTTTGTTGAACAGGGGACTCAAGCTACTCTGCGCACTAAGTACGGATTAGATGCGAAAGGAATAGCGCAACAGGCCCTGAACCTGTTTCCTGGTCATAAGTCCGGTTCTTTATTAGAGGTTAAGGGTAAGGTAGGGACTGTTCCATAACGATATATTTACTCCTACCTGAAAGCGTCTGACCTTTTTGTTTTTCAATTTACCTATACTCAGGAGTGGGGAAATGGATAAGATGACGGTTAGAGACGTAGAAGTTAGCGGTAAAAAGGTTCTGCTCCGGGTTGATTTCAACGTTCCTCTGGATGAAAAAACCGGGGAAATAACTGACGATAATCGTGTCCGGGCTTCTCTGCCGACGATTAAATATCTTACTGAGCAGGGGGCAAAAGTTATCCTTATGTCTCATCTCGGCCGACCTAAGGGAAAAGTAGTCGATGGGTTACGACTGGCGGTCGTTGCCCGGCGTCTGTCGCAGCTCCTGGGGCAATCAGTGGGCATGGCTCCGGATTGTATTGGCCCGGAAGTGGAAAAGTTGGTGGCAGACTTAAACAGTGGCAGTGTCCTGCTCTTGGAAAATCTCCGCTTTCATGCCGAAGAGGAAGCTGGCGACGCTTCCTTTGCTCAGGCCTTGGCTCGCTTGGGTGACGTCTTTGTTAATGACGCCTTTGGCGCCGCTCATCGGGCTCATGCTTCAATATCCGGCATCGCTAATTATCTTCCGTCGGTAGCTGGCTTCCTGCTGGAAAAGGAAGTCGAAAACCTAGGCAATATTTTGGAGAACCCGGCGCGTCCCTTCGCCTCACTTCTCGGTGGTGCTAAGATAAGTGATAAGATTAGTATGCTGGAAAACATTATAGAGAAGGTAGATTTTTTACTTATCGGTGGTGGGATGGCGGCTACTTTCTTGAAAGCTAAGTCCTGTGAAGTCGGCCTATCGTTAGTTGAGACTGAAATGCTGGACACCGCGGCCAGTTTAATGGGAAAAGCCGGTAAAAGCGGGGCACAGTTACTCTTACCGGTTGATGTTGTTGTCGCTGATGAACTCAATGAGGAAGCTAAAATCGAGGTTGTACCCGTAGAAAAGATAGCCAGGGAGAAAAGGATTGTCGATATGGGTCCGCAGACGATTAGCAACTTCAGCCAAGAATTAAGAAACTGCCAGACCGTCTTCTGGAATGGACCGGTAGGTATATTTGAGATTCCCCGGTTTGCTCAGGGAACGCAGGAGATAGCTCAGCTCTTGGCCAATCTTAAGGCGACCACAGTTATTGGCGGAGGCTCCACTGCTGAAGTAGTCAATGAAATGGGGTTAGCGGATAAGATGTCCTTTGTCTCCACCGGTGGTGGTGCTTCTCTCGAATTTTTGAGCGGGGAAAAATTACCCGGTGTGGAAGCCCTGCAGAACTTGGCATAATTGCCCATTGGAAGTTATTCCGCTAAAGGAACACTTAAAAAACTATTCGTAAAGAAAAAGGAGAGTCAAAGAGAGGCTTCGCCTCAAATATGCTCATAGGAAGTTTTAGAGGGACGAAGTCCCTCTTCCAAAATTCTTCCCCCTCTCCCTTGAGGAAGAGGGGGACACAGGGGGTGAGGGTGACAGCAGCTATAAGAACCCAAAGGGGGATGGGGTTATCAAATAAAACCTGAAGAAGGTGAGGTTGATATGAATAATCTGGAAATAATCAAGGAAATTGCCATACCTTCGCCGACCAAAATCGTGTTACTGGTCATTGATGGCTTGGGCGGATTGCCAGACCCCAAAACCGGAAAGACAGAACTGGAGACCGCCAATACCCCGAACCTTGACCAGCTGGCGGCAAAAGGTATCTGTGGTCTCATCGACCCGGTAGCTCCGGGGATAACCCCGGGAAGTGCCCCGGGGCACCTGGCACTATTTGGCTACGACCCGGTCAGTTGTATCATTGGTCGAGGAGTTTTGGAAGCTGTCGGCATCGATTTTGACCTTCAAGCAGGAGATATCGCCACTCGTGGCAACTTCTGTACTTTAGATGAAAAAGGCTTGGTTACTGACCGCCGGGCAGGGCGCGTCTCGAACGAAAAATGCATCGAGTTGTGTCAATTGCTTGACGGGCGCTCAATCAATGGTATTAGGATTCTTGTCTCTCCGGTGAGAGAGCATCGTTTTGCCGCCGTGTTTCGTGGTGATGGTCTGGCGCTTGAAGTAAGCGACTCCGACCCTCTGCGGGTAGGAGTACCCCCGAAATCTATTACTGCCTTAAACCCGGAAGCCAGTAAATTGGCCAGTGTTGCCAATGAATTTATTGCTCAAGCGAAGGTAGCTCTGGCGGAACATTATCCCGCCAATATGGTTCTCCTACGTGGTTTTTCCCAGCATCCCCAAATACCCACCATGAGCGAAATCTACAAATTAAAGCCAGCCGCCATTGCCAGTTACCCGATGTACCGAGGACTGGCTAAGTTGGTTGGCATGGAAGTTCTGCCAACGGGAGCCACTATTGAAGATGAATTTATGACACTAAAGCAGAGCTACGCTGATTATGACTATTTCTTTGTGCATATCAAGCCAGCCGATAATGCCGGTGAGGACGGGGATTTTGACCGCAGAGTCAAAATTTTCGAGCAGGTTGATCGTAATCTACCCGAGTTAATAAAGCTGAAGCCTGATGTCATTGTGGTGGCGGGTGACCACTCAACACCAGCCATGCTTAAAGGACATAGCTGGCACCCCGTGCCCATTCTTTTGTATTCCAAGTGGTGCCGTCCCGACCGAGTAAGTGAGTTTTCCGAGCCAGCCTGTGCCTCTGGTGGACTGGGAAGATTTCCAGCGACACAGGTTATGCCTCTGGCGATGGCTAACGCCCTGAAGTTGACCAAGTTTGGCGCTTAGGAGAGCTAGTAAAGCAGTGTCTATCTTAGATTAATAACTAGATAGGAGAACAAAATGCGTGTACCAATGATTGCCGGTAACTGGAAAATGAATACGACTGTCGGTGAAGCCGTAGATTTGGTTAAGACAATGCGAAAAAACTTGGATAAGATAAGTAACGTTGATAAGGTAATTTGTCCGCCGTTTGTTTCTTTAGCCACAATAAGAGAGCTAATTAAAAAGAGCTCCATAAAATTGGGGGCGCAGAACCTGTATTTTGCCGAAAAGGGTGCCTATACTGGTGAAATTTCGCCTTTAATGCTCGCTGACCTGTGTGAGTTTGTTATCATCGGGCACTCGGAACGAAGACAGTACTTTAACGAGACGGGAGAGATTGTTAACCAAAAGATTGCCGCCGCACTGAAAGTAAGTTTAAAACCTATTTTGTGCATCGGGGAAAGATTGGAAGAAAATGAGGCCGGCAAAACAGAAGAGGTGGTAGCTGAGCAACTAAATTCATCTCTGGCGGGCATAGACGACCTCAATGGCTTGCTTATCGCCTATGAGCCAGTCTGGGCCATTGGCACCGGTAAAGCGGCTACCGGTGAGCAGGCCAATGAGACTATTTCTTTTATTCGCCGAAATGTCGCCAGATTATATGATGATAAGATTGCCCGGGAGATACGTATTTTATATGGCGGCAGTGTTACTTCTGCCAATGCCGCTGAGTTTATGCAACAACCCGAGATTGATGGTGCTCTTGTCGGCGGTGCCAGTCTGAAAGACACCGAATTTTTGAGTATCGTCACCCAAACCGCGGTGATTAAACCTAGAAAATGAACCACCTGGTAGCTATTGTTGGTCCTACCGGCATCGGCAAAAGTCGATTGGCGCTTCGTTTAGCTCAGACCTTCCATGGCGAGATAGTGAATGCGGATAGTCGGCAGGTTTATCGGCACATGGATATCGGTACTGCCAAACCTGGTCCGAAAGAACTATCTCTCGTTCCCCACCACTTGATTGGTATCGTTAACCCCGATGAGAGTTTTAGCTTGGCTCAATATCAGGCACTGACTTACCAGACTATCAGGGACATTCAACAGCGTCATAAATTACCCTTCTTGGTTGGGGGCAGCGGACTGTATGTCTGGGCGGTATTGGAAGGCTGGAAAATACCACCGGTGCCACCTGACCTTGAATTCAGGCAGAGTTTGGAGAAGAAGGCAGCTACTACCGGAGCTGATGAGCTTTATCAGGAGCTTAGGAAAGTTGACCCGGCCGCAGCGCAGAAAATTGACCCCCGTAACGTGCGCCGCGTAATCAGAGCCCTTGAAGTGTATCAGAAAACAAAAACTTCCTTCTCTCAGCTTCAAGGCAAGGAAGCACCTTCTTTTAATACCTTAATCATAGGTCTGACTGCCGATAGGGCAGAGCTATACCGCCGAATTGACTTAAGGATTGATGAGATGATAGGGCAGGGGTTAGTCGCCGAGGTGGAAAAATTGGTCAATATAGGGTATGATTTTAATCTACCAGCTATGTCTAGTATTGGCTACAAACAAATCGGGGGGTTTCTGAAAGGTGAATTGACCTTGGCAGCCGCGATACAGCAAATTAAGTTTGAAACTCACCGTTTTGTTCGGCACCAGTATGCCTGGTTCCGGTTGACGGATGATAGAATACACTGGTTTGACATTAAAACTCAGGCAGATTTGGACATCGAAGCGACACTGACTAAATTTTTGGGGAATGAACCAGGCGAAACAAGGTGTCCTTTAGAGCAGGTGGCTTGATAGTTGAAAATAGGGGAGCGAGGTAGCGATGAATTTCACCAAGATGCAGGGCTCGGGAAATGATTTTATTCTGCTGGAGGCCGATGACACCCAGCGTGATTGGTCACCGATGGCAATCGCAATGTGCGACCGCCACTTTGGTGTCGGTAGTGATGGCCTGATATTGGTGCTACCTTCCGACAAAGCTGATTTCGGGATGCGTATGTTTGACCCTGATGGCTCGGAGGCTGAAGCCTGTGGCAACGGCATAATGTGCTTGGCGAAACTTGTTTTCGAAAAGGGGCTGGTCAGTCCTGAGGTTGAGCGGATATCGGTAGAAACGATAGCCGGTGTCAGGAAACTAAAACTTAATAAAAAAGAAGGAAAGCTGACTGGCATTCAGGCTGGTATGGGAGAACCTAAGTTTGGCACTGCTGATATTCCCGTAGCGATTGAGCAGGGCAGTGAAAAGATAGTTTACCTAAAATCAATGTTGTGTTATCCGGTTAGCATAGACGGGACAGACCTGCTCCTCAATTTTGTCTCGATGGGTAATCCCCATGCCGTTTATTTTTCATCGCAGCCGGTATCTGGTTTTCCGTTATCACAACTGGGACCAAAAATGGAACACCTGGTCATATTTCCCGAGCGGACCAATTTTGAGGTTGCCCGGATAATGAACCGGCAGCAGATAGAGGTTCGTGTTTGGGAACGGGGAGTAGGGGAGACACTGGCGTGTGGTAGTGGCGCCTGCGCGGTAGCCGTTGCTGCCCAACTTTACGGTCACGTTGCTAGTAAGGTTGACATAAAGCTGCCAGGAGGTACGTTACAGGTGGAGTGGAATGGCACGGGCGAAGTTTTAATGAACGGTCCGGCGGAGATTGTCTTTACCGGAGAATGGCCAGATTAAGGCCTTTATCAGGGGAAGTTTGAAGGGGCGCAGCCCCTTCAAAACCAATCCTTCCCCCTCTCCTTTTAAGGGGAGAAATACTAAAGGAGAATCAAGGAAGGTTAAAGAGAGGCAAAGCCTCAAACAAATATACATATAGGGAGTTTTAGAGGGACGAAGTCCCTCTTCCAAAATTCTTCCCCCTCTCCCTTGAGGGAGAGGGGGACACAGGGGGTGAGGGTGACAGTAGCTATAAGAACCCAAAAGGGGATGGGGTTATCAAATAAAACCTGAAGAGGGTGAGGTTGATAAACAATCCCCAGATGAGGTATATCTTAGATGAAAACTGAAGAGTTTAGAGAAGAGATGTCATATCAAGAGCGGAGGCTAAATAATGAGGTTATCAAAGCGGGTTGAAAATTTACCACCGTACCTTTTTGTCGAAATTATCAAAAAGATTGCCGAGAAGAAGGCAAGGGGTGAAGAGGTAATTAGCTTCGCCATCGGCGACCCTGATATTCCGACTCCACCCCATATTATTGAGCGGCTTTGTCAGGCAGCACAAGACCCGGCGAATCACCGCTATCCAGAGTCAGATAGTTTACCTGAGTTGCGTCGAGCCGTCGCTGACTGGTACCAAAGACGTTTTGCTATTTCTTTTGACCCGGATAAAGAGGTATTACCGCTCATCGGCTCCAAAGAGGGCATTGCCCATATTGCCTTCTGTTTTATTGACAGTGACGATATCGCGCTGGTGCCTGACCCGGGTTATCCTGTCTACTCGGTGAGTACCATGTTAGCTAATGGTGAACCTTACTACCTGCCGCTTAGAGAGGAAGAGGACTTCCTGCCCAATCTGAATACTATTCCTGACCATATTCTCAAAAAGGCTAAGCTTTTGTGGCTAAACTATCCCAATAACCCTACCGGTGCCGTAGCCGACCTTGATTTTTTCAACGAGGTAGTTAAATTCGCCAAGCAGTATGATTTAGTTGTCTGTCATGACGGGCCATACACTGAGGTTGCCTTCGATGATTACCAGCCGGTGAGTTTTATGCAGGCAGACGGCGCTAGAGAAGTAGGCGTGGAGTTTCACTCTCTCTCCAAGAGCTATAATATGACCGGATGGCGAATCGGGATGGCCGTCGGCAACGCTATGGCGATAGATGCCCTGAAGAGACTTAAATCGAATGTGGATTCGGGGATTCCTCAAGCCATTCAATACGCGGCCATTGAGGCCCTGACTTCGTCCCAGGATTGCATTCAGGAGCATAACGCCATTTACCAGAGACGCCGTGACCTGATTGTTGAAATGTTGAATAGTATCGGGCTTAAAGCCAGGCCACCAAAAGCGAGTCTCTACATCTGGGCTAAGGTTCCGGAAGGTTTTACCTCGATGGACTTTACGGCTGATTTATTAGAGCAGGTTGGAGTAGCCATTACCCC